>JBGTAR010000275.1:0-5758 GCA_041749815.1 Terrimicrobiaceae bacterium | reverse complement strand
GCCCGCGCCTCCCAGAAAAAGCAGGTCATCGAACTCTCCAAAATCGAAACCAAAGGCGCCACCCGTTTTATCGGTTTCGATCAAAAGGAGTCCGATGCCAAGGTGTTGGAGATTGTGGCTCTTAAGAACAGGATGGCTGTGATTCTTGACGTGAGTCCTTGTTATGCCGAGATGGGCGGACAGGTCGGTGACCGTGCCATCATTGCCCATGGAGCCAACACATGGACCATTTCGGACACGCGCAAAACGGGGGACACGTGGCTTCATTTACTGGACAGCTCGGATTTTCCTGAACCGGGCACGGACGTGACTGTGATTATTGATCGCGAGCGCCGTCTTGCCATCGAGCGTCACCACACCGTCACCCACCTCCTCCACTGGGCAATCCATGAAGTCGTCTCCCGCGAGGCCTCACAAAAAGGCTCTTTCGTCGGGCCGGACAAATTGACCTTCGATTTTAACAGCGCCCCCCTCACGCTTTCCCAGGTTCAGGATGTCGAGCGCCTCGTTAACGAACGAATTCTTGAGAACGAGGCAGTCAGTTGGATTGAGGTTCCCTATGATGAGGTGAAAGGGCGTCAGGAGATCCAACAGTTTTTTGGTGACAAATACGGCGAACATGTGCGCGTTGTTCAGATTGGTGGCAAGCCCCAGGCCTTGGATGGTTATTCCATGGAGCTTTGTGGTGGAACCCATGTTCGGAGCACCGGTGAGATTGGTTTGTTCCGGCTCCTTGGGGAAGCAGCGATTGCCGCAGGCGTGCGCCGCATCGAGGCAATCACCGGTCTTGAGGCGTTTTCCCACGCCTCCCTGGACGGAGCAAGACTCATTGCTATTTCAACCAAGTTGAATGCCCCACTGGCGGACATCGAAAAGAAAATCAACCAACTCCACGAACACACAAAGTCCGTTGAAAAAGCCCTGCACGCAGCCCGTCAGCGAGAGGCTTCCGGGTTGGCCTCCTCCCTGGTCTCGGAAGCAAAAACCATGGCCTGTGTGCCCGTGATTGTGTCCGAGATTCCCGGAGCCGATGGCGACCAGCTTCAATTGATCGCGGATGCCCTGAAATCCACCTTCTCGGGAATCGTCTTTCTGGCAGGTTCCAACAGCCCGGATTCCGTCGCCCTCGTGGCATCCGTTGCAAAGGATTACCAATCAAAAATCCAAGCGGGGAAACTCATTGCCGCCGTTGCTCCGGCTGTTGGAGGCAAAGGCGGCGGGAAACCCGACAATGCCCGCGGGGGAGGGAAGCTTCCTGGAAAAATCAGCGAGGCTCTTTCTGCTGCCAACACGTGGTTGCAGGAGGGGCTCGGACAGTCCTAAAAATTCTGAAAACTCATGATCCCAGCGACTGGGAGGTAGGCGGGGCCGTTTTCGTCTTTCGAGAGGTAGGCCACGGAGCTTTCGCCCTCAACGAGAAGGGGGATTTCGCCCGGTCCGGTGTATCCGCGGGGGCGGTCGGTGATGATGTAGGAGATGTTGATGATTTGGTCTGGTTTCAGCTCTGAGGAGGTCCGTTCGACTCCGGTGACCATGGCCACTGCCTCGACCTTTTGTTGGTCGGCCTGCTCCCCAGGCTCAATTTCTACCCGGAGGATTTCAATTTGCAAGGATTCGGGCGCGGCTTTTTGCCTGCCTTCGTAAACCGACGGCGGCAACTCGGCAAAGGACGGGCACACCATGCTGATCAAAAATGCTGCGATAAGACCGTGCCGGGTGAGTTTGCCTTTCATCAATCGCAGGCTATATCAGTTTCTTTGTTCCTCGCAACCTTGGGCTGCGAAAAGAATTTCCACTAACATAAACGAACCAAGGAAACAGTGCTGGTTGTTGCCTTCTGCCGATGAGCTTTTCGGGTAACAGCGGCCATGTTGCGTTTGGTGAGATCCATGTTTTCAAATGATGCCGGATGCTGTAGTGTCATATCCATGAAGCTTGCCGCCTCCTTTGCACTTGTTCTTGTCCTTGCTGTTTCTGCCCTGGCATCCGAGGAGGTGGCACCGATTGACGCTGTGGATTTGGATGCGCTTCGCGCGAAAGTTGGCAGTTCGGCCGTGGTGATTGGTCAGGTGACTGATGTGGGCAACACTCAGGACGGAGGAATCACGTTCATCAACATTGGCCTGCCTAAAAAGAAAGGTTTTGTGGCGGTTGTTTTTCGTCAGAATTACGAAAATTTCCCTGATGGTTTTGATAAATTCCGGAATCAAAAAGTCAAGGTCAGCGGCCCCATCGAACTCTACAAGTCCGAGCTACCCCAAATCGTGATCCGCTCGGCTGAGCAGATCGAAATTGTCACGGAGTAGGTTCCTTCCTCCAAAATTAAGCGGTTCATGGCTTGTGGGACCTGCAAGTGACATCTCATCCTAAAAAGGAGAATAACACTGTGACCATCCGTCCGTGAGTCCCAGTTTGTCAGCCCACTCGGTCACAAGGTGTGAATCGATTTCGCCTGCACTCACGGCGAGCATCCCCCGGACGTCTCGAAGGTGTTTGTCGCCAGCCCCCTCACGAAAAAACTCCAACTTCCAAAGAATGACGTATTCTGGAGGAGCCAGCCAGATATTGTGTCCCGAGATCCTCGCCTCGCGTCTATTTTTGAAAGCCCACTGAAATAACGGGTGGTTGCGCGAGGGATAGACATCTGCCTTCAACCCCGTTGAGATGTGGATGATGTTAAAGTGTCCACGCGTGGGGCGAGCCAACTCGGAGATTAGGATGTCCGGCGGGGGGCAGTAGAATTCAGGCTCGGGAAAAGCCAATGGTAACTCGGGGGCAACCCCGGGCTCCATCATGAGGACAATGTCCACATCCAATGTCGCTCTTGGCTCGCCGTATTCGATCGATGCGACTGAACCGGAGACCATATAAGAGTCGATTCCACGCTCGTGCAATGGTACGAGAAAAAGTTCGATGAGATCAGCCTCTGGCACGGGTGAGGAATCGGCTGAGTTCGGTCTGTATGGTCGACGCATCCCAGTCCGGGTTTTGGCGGGCAATCCTTCGGCGAGCAGCTTCGATGACCATTCGTTGTGCGGCTTTTGCCAGTTGCCACTTTTCCTCCGATGACATGCCTTTCCACGCAGCGACCTGCAAGGGATGGAATTCGTGCTCGGATATCATGATAATGAAACATTAAGTTCTGAAGCCCGTTCTGCCAAGGTGGTTTGCACACAATCAAGAGGCGGCAGTTGATCGGTAGGCAGCAATTTCTTCTGCGAAGTCGTTGGCAAATTGAGCCAATTTTTTTTCTCCCCACCCGGGAATGAGAGCCATCGCGGCTGCGGTCGTCGGAAAATCTCTGGCCATCTGACGCAGCGTGACATCACCCAAAATCACGTAAGCGGGAACACCTCGGTCATCCGCTAGCTTCTTCCGCAGCACCCGCAACCGTTCAAAGAGAACCTCATCGCATTCGATGGTCCCCGGGGCCTCTCGGCGCTTTTTCTGCGCCGGAGCGGCGAGGGGACGTGTCAATCGGATGACCCGGCGTGAACGCAGAGCCTCAGTGCCCTCCTGAGTGATCTCCACGGTGGGGAATTTGCCGGCAGCTTGGGCCAGCAAACCGAGGCGAATGAGTTCTCTTCCAAGGGAGGCCCATGCGGCCCGACCGAGATCTTTGCCGATGCCATGGGTGGAGATTTTGTCATGCCCCCATTTCCGGATTTTTTCGTTTTGTGAGCCGGTGAGGACATCAATCACATGGTTCAGCCCCGTCGAAAACCGTGTGACCTGGCCGATGCGGTAAACACAGGACAGAATTTTTTGAGCGTGTAGGGTGCCATCATAGGTCTCCCGCGGCTCCGTGCAATTGTCACAGTTCCCACAGCCTTCACCGGAGGGGGTCTCATCAAAATAGGAAAGCAGATTCCACCACCGGCAGCTTGGGCACTCCGCGTAGGTGATCATTCTTCGCAGTTGATCGCGTGCGGCCTGACGCTCGTCCTCATCGGTGATTTCATCAATGAAGTGGGTTTGTTTGGCGGCATCTCCCGCGCTGAAGAGCAGCAAACAATCCGAAGGCAGGCCATCCCTTCCAGCACGACCGGTTTCCTGATAGTAGCCCTCCATGTTTTTTGGGAGGTCATGATGGATGATCCACCGCACATTGGGTTTGTTGATTCCCATGCCGAAGGCAATCGTGGCGCAAATGATGGGAACCTCATCGCGAATGAAGAGTTCCTGATTCTCCGAGCGCTGCGTCGCGGTGAGCCCGGCGTGATACGGGCGTGCAGGAAACCCACGGGCTTCGAGGGCTTCCGCGACCCGCTCGGTGGCCGCCCTCGAGGCACAATAGATGATTCCACTCTGTCCGGGACGTTCGGCCACAAACGCAGAGACCTGAACAAGTGGCCCATTTTTTTGTGCCACCCGGTAACGAAGATTGGGACGAAAGAAACTCGACACAAACACCGAGGGATCACGAAGGCGAAGGTGTTCAATGATGTCTGCCCGGACCCGGCCCGTGGCGGTGGCAGTAAGCGCAATGACCGGCACGTCAGGGAGGAGGTCCCGGAGTTTTGAGATCTGACGGTATTCCGGTCGAAAGTCATGTCCCCACTCAGAGATGCAATGCGCCTCGTCAATGGCAATGGATGTCACATTCCAGGACCGGAGGTTCTCTTTCCAATTCTCCAACATGAGGCGTTCCGGTGCCACGTAGAGAAGACGGAAACGGCCTTCATGCAGGCCGCGCAGGCGCTCGCGTGCTTGCGATTCCCGCAGGGAAGAATTCAAATACGTGGCCGAGACACCCACCGCATCAAGTTGGTCGACCTGGTCTTTCATTAGAGCAATAAGCGGGGATACCACGACGGTCAGTCCGTCGCGCAGCAGCGCCGGCAGTTGGAAACACAGGGACTTTCCACCGCCGGTTGGAAGCAGCGCAAAGACATCTTTTCCCTCCATCGCCGCAGCAATGATCTCCCGCTGCATGGGGCGAAACGACTCATAACCAAACGCATGCTTCAGCGTGGTCTCATAGGCGGCTTCGGAATTCCCAGGAGTTGTCATTGCCAATCATCACACGCGATTGCTGGCCGGGGGTCAACCGTAACCAGCCTCCATCATGTCATTTGAAAAATCTCCGAAGCAGGGAATGAGATCATGTGGCCACTTGGGGGGAGCCATTGTGCCCAAAAGCCGAAAGGAATTTTGTGTGACGTCCTACAATCCAATTCGGAATACCGGTTCCATCTGGGTGGCCCTGGAAAGGGACACCGGGGTGATCATCACCCGATCCAATGGAAGAATATTGCCAGCCAATGACCTGATATTTTCTTCGTATGGCCGCCAGTTGAGGTCGCCCAAAGTTTCGAGAGTGCCCATTTGTTCTCCGGTGGTGTTTTCAAATGCATCGTAAATCAACTCGGAGCAGTAGATTGAATGATCTGACATTTCGAAACTGTAATCGTACGGGAAATCCAGGAATTTGAGGAGGTTGAGCTTAAACTCAGCGATACATTCTGAGAATTCAGGACGGAGCCTGTAGACAGCAAATCCCGCAGCCTTGCCGCGCTGCAGCCAAGTGAGCAATCGTGTTTTACGCACGCTCAGAATCGATTCCACAACGACCCACCTGTTTCCATCCTTCATGACCACCCCACAGTGGGAAAAACTGGATTCTGTGACGCCCTCAATGGCATCCACCAATTCTCCCTTGGGAAGAGACTGGAAAACAATGTCGCCTTCCTGCGGAGAATAAAGAGCGTAATACAAAAGCACCTGAGCCTTGCTGAAGATGGCAACAACCAGTAAA
>JBGTAR010000274.1:0-2403 GCA_041749815.1 Terrimicrobiaceae bacterium | reverse complement strand
GGCACCAACACCCGGCGTGTGCCCCATTCATCAAGAAATCCGCCGACCGCCAATTGCAGGGGCGCGTAGATATAATAATAGGCTCCCAATGCAGCCCCGAGCCCGGCGGCGCTCAAATGAAACGACTTCTGCAGCTCTGGCTCCATCACCGAGGGAGCCACCCTGATTAAAAATTCATAGAGATAAAAAAGGGAAACCAGACCCCATGCGATCCATCCCTGCATGTGCCCGCCACGACTCTTCTCGCTTGATGCTACCCCGCCCGCCATGAAATCCACCATGCCAGTAATAGTCCGAAGTGGCAAAATCTTCTTCTCACGCAGGTTGAAAATGTCAGCCCTGCAGATTGCAAAGGCCAATGGAAGTCTCGGCCGTAAGGCTGCGCGATCAAAAACTCATTGTGGCAGATGTCGAGCTCGATTCGGGCCAAAACGTCCCTGAACAAGGCGAATGGCTTGGATTCGGCAAATAGGTCAAACTCTCATCAATTTGAGCAGTCATAGGTGAGGGTGGTTTGCTGGCCGCTCGGCTCCACCAACGTGGAGGGCCGTCCCGCGAGATCGCGCGCAGTGATGGCGCTCTCCCGTCCGCTCGGGTGAGTAAAAGTCGTGGGGAGGCCATCGGAGCCGTATCCAAAGTCGAAGGTAACGTTGTTTCGGTTGGTGAGTGTGAGTTGACGCCCGGCGGGATCAAATGTCGAGGAAATCGTGTGTCCGAGGGGATTCGTTGAGCCGGTGCGGCGACCGAAGGTATCGAAGGCGAACGTGGTTGTTTGGCTGAGACCGTTGGCGGTGGAGGTCACGCGTGCGTCAGGGTCAAACCCGGTGGTGGTTGTCGTGATGCCAAGTGGATCGACGGTGGAGGTGGGGCGTCCGGCGTCATCGCGAACCGTGCTGGTTTCGTGGTTGAGGCCGTCGGTGGAGGAGACAAGTAAATCACGGACATCGTAATCTACCAGCCAAAAAACAGGCGTTTAAAAAATTCTGCCCAAGCCTTCCTGGCCCCCTCAATCCTTAAAGTGTAGACAAGCAAAAAAACTAACAGTGAAAGAAATACTAAGACGAAAAGCCAAGGAGGAGCCAGGTAGGCTCCAACAATAACTCCTATGACCGTCAAGAAAGCAAAAATCGCAGACCTGATTATTTTCCACCTAGTGATCATGGTGCAGTAGTTAGAATTTCTCCAATCTGGTCAGCCCAATGCATTTCTGTAATTTCATTCCAACTTTCTTTATATTCTCCCGGGTCGTCATATTTATCGCCGAAGGGAAAAAGACCAAGCACGTTTTGCCAATGCACAGATTCTTCTGTCATAGATTCGCCAATTTGCATTCCACCTCGCTTAGTCAGTGACTTCGCACCCCACAAGTCTACGACACCGAATGCCATTAGCGGACCAGTAATTGGAAGCACATCAGGACCTAAAAGGTAGGTAACAAAAGCACCTGAGGCCAATTCAAGCCCTCCTCGTGCGCCTTTTACCCCTCCACGGATTATGTTGATCCCTCCTATAGATCCTTTGAGCCAGTTGAATTTAATTGGCCCCAGCCCAAAAGGATCCATCAAATTGACCGGGTCTCCTCCCGTGTAGGCGTAAAGATTGATTCCACCTGCAAAGCCCGCAGGGTCTTCAGAGAGAAACCTGCGAAAAATCGGTGAGTAGAACCTTGCCATCATGCAGTACAGGCCATTGGGTTCCGTCATGACCCCGAACTGGCCATTAGACAGGAACGGGGTGTTTGGCGTTCCACTGACGACCGTTACTTCTCCGTAGGGACTGTAGCTCAGGCGGGCGGTGACGTTGCCACTTTGGTCGCTGAGCGCCATGGTGCTGCCCTGCCAGTTATAGTGGTAGTATTGGAGTGTGACGGGACCTCCGCCAGCGGGCTCGGTTTCCTCGTAAATCAACCCAAGGCCGTGGATGTAGCGTGTCACGCTGCCGTCGGGGTTGGCTTTTACGAGGAGCCGATCAAGGGTGCCACGGCTCCAGGTGTAGGTTGTTGTTTGGCCATTGATTGTTCTGCTGATGCGCATGTTTTCCTGATCGTGGCTGAAGCTTGCTTCTCCTGCGCTGGTGAGCCGATTTCTGGCGTCCCAGTTCAGGGTGCCAAGAAGTGTTCCGTTCAGCGGCGCCTGGAGCATGTTGCCGTCGAGGTCACTGGCAACTGTTTGCCCGTTATAGGATTCGAGTCGGTTATCGACATCATAGGTCATCGTCGCCGGGGGTGGGGCGTAGGTGCGGGTGGGCGGCGTCGGGGTGAACGTGGTCAGGCGATAGGCGTTGTCATAACCGTAGGTGGCCTGCCATATTGGGGTTGCTCCGTGGTTGTCGCTCGTCGAGGTCAGCCTGTTCGCGGCGTCATAACTGTGGGTGCAGATCGTGCCATTGGGCCGGGCGGTTTGA
>JBGTAR010000273.1:0-3585 GCA_041749815.1 Terrimicrobiaceae bacterium | reverse complement strand
CGAGTGTTGCGCTAATTTTCCATTCCCATTAGAAACCAAGGGTTTATCGCTATGTCCTCTGCCTTAACCGAAATCATGACCGAATTGCTCGAAGCCGGTGTCCATTACGGACACCAAACCAAACGATGGAATCCCAAAATGAGGGATTACATTCTTGAAGAGAAAAACTCCATTTACATTATCAACCTGGCCATGACCGTGGACCAGTTGGCAGCGTCATCGGATTTCCTCGGGAACATCGTTAAAGGTGGCGGCAAGGTGCTCTTTGTGGGCACAAAAAAACAGGCTCAAGGAGCCATCAAAGAAGCAGCCATCGCCACAGGCCAGCACTTTGTCAGTCATCGGTGGTTGGGTGGCACGCTCACAAACCTCGCCACCATCCGCAAGAGCGTCGCAAGACTTCGTGATTTTGAAGCTCGCGAAAAGACAGCTGATTTCGCCAAGCTCAACAAGCAGGAAGCTTCCGCTTTGAGGCGGGAAGCTGTCAAACTCCGTCAGAACCTCGAAGGTGTTCTCGACATGGATCGCCTGCCTGATGCAATTGTGATCATTGATACAAACCGCGAAGAAATCGCCGTGGCCGAGGCAACCCGCCTCAAGATTCCGGTGGTGGCCATCGTGGACACCAACTGTGACCCCGATCGCATCACCTACCCCATCGCGGGTAACGATGACGCCATCCGATCCATTCGTGTGGTTCTCCAGAAACTCGTTGACGGCATCGTGCGTGCCCAGGGTTCAGGCGCCAAAGGTGCCACCCCTACGGAACTGGACGCCGTTGCGGAATAGTTTCTTTGTCGTGTTTTTGGCATGACAGTCAACAGACTGTCTGACCGGCCACATTGCACCGATAATCGGATCCCTCCAATCCGCACATTATTTTAATCTGAATCACCAAACCTTTTAAACCAACCCACTTCCAACTCTCCCAAATGTCTGCAACCACACCAGCTCAAGTTAAAGAACTCCGCGAAAAAACCAACGCGGGGATGATGGATTGTAAAAAAGCTCTTGATGAAACCGGGGGCGATCTGGCCAAAGCCGAAGAACTCCTCAGAAAAAAGGGTATTGCTTCAGCAGGCAAGAAGGCCTCCCGCACCGCCAAAGAAGGCACTGTGGCTTCGTACATCCACCTTCAAGGCAAAGTTGGGGTTCTTGTGGAAATCAATTGCGAAACTGACTTTGTCGCAAAAAACGAGAATTTCCGCGATCTTGTGAAAGACATCACTCTCCACATCGCGGCCTCACACCCCCTCTATGTTTCACGTGACCAGGTGCCCGAGCAATTGATTGCCGCAGAACGCGAGATCTTTGCGGCTCAGGTCGTTGGCAAACCTGCCAATATCGTTGACAAGATCGTTGATGGCAAAATTGACAAATTTTACAGCACGATCTGCCTCTTGGAACAGGCCTTCATAAAAAACCCGGACCTTAGCGTCAAGGATCTCGTCAGCACCAAAATCGCTGAACTCGGCGAAAATATCGTCATTCGCAGATTCACACGCTATCAAGTGGGCGAAGATTTCGGCGCCGATGCGTAAGTGATCTGTGCAGCGGCCGGCACCGAAGAACGCCGAGTTGCACAGTTACTAAGACCAGGAGGAATCCCTATTGGCGCCAACGGCACCGTGCTGCCGTTTTTGTTGTCTCTTAAGCACCAAGCGCTCCGTGTTTGCGCCAGATCCGTCTTTCACAGGTAGGGCCGGGCAGTCCCCTGCCCGCCCACTTTTCTCTGTTTTCCGCAAACGATGATGACCGTATCCCGGGTTTCATTTGTGTAGGAGCGTCGTGTTCTTGCAGCAATGCCTCACTCAAGAACGTCACCATTCATCATGCCACGCCGAGCAGCAATTCTTCTGTTGCCATGGATTGATCTAATGAATAAAAGTAAACCTGATCCGTTACTGCTATATCATTATGAAAAAGCCCTCCCTCCCTTCCTTCCTGATTTGCATTTCAATTCTCACGGCATTTTACCTGACGGGTTGCGCCGGAGGGGGAGCACCGGTCGGAGGCGGTCGCTTTCCAGGTGGGGGAGCTCAGGATCCTGACCCCGCTGCACAAGATCCGGGGCAAGGCTGGGGCGCGGCGAGCCCAAGCGATGTTGAATATGTGGAAACCAAAGGTCTTGTTCTGCTCAGACAGCCCAACGGAGCAAGCACGCCGCTTGCCGGTGTGAGGATCAATGTCGTTACTGACGGCGTGAATATTGACAGCACGGTCACTGATCAGCGTGGAATGTACCGGCTGCGTCTGAAGAAGAGTCGACAAAATGCCATCACAGCCAGCAAGCCAGGCTACAATTTAAACCCCGAGACGACCTTTGTGACACCCGTCAGGCCAGAAGTTTTGCCGGTGATCGATGCGCGGGTTCGCGGAATACAAATTCCCGGAGCAGGCAACAATCAAGTGTCAGACCCTTCGGGTGATTGGAATCGACCAGCCGGTTTACGTGGCGTCGTTGTCGGGCGGATTAGTGTGGATCCAACCGCCGGAGCTTTGGATGCCCTCCTGGACGTCAACATTTTGATTCGTGACGCATCCTCAAATCGTGTCATTCAAACCGTCCGGACCAACAACCAAAATGTGTTTTCCTACGAGGGGCAAGTTGGCAAAGAAATCATCATTGAGCCCACAGGTCAGGGAAATGTCCGTTGGTATCCCTCTTCGCGACGGATCAGGATAGCCCGTCAACAACAGGAAGTCTCCTTCCAGTGGCGGGCCGATGTGCGCAATTCCTCACCATCTGCCCCTCAAAACCCTCGCCCGGCTATCAGGCGCCCGACTTGGTTCCAGCAGAATCCCTGAACAATTTATTTGGATTAGCTAATCGGCCACCCGGCATTTAGCGATTCAGCCAGTTTCTCCATCCCCCAAACTTCGTGATATCGCTTTTGTCCTGAGTGGACGAGACCTCACAAAGAAAACCGCAGACGTCCCCCCAACCCTCAAGACTCACACGTCCAAGGCCAAGGGGTGATGGGATGCCAGCCAGAATGGAGCCCACGTCCTTCAACGGCAACCGCCAGATTTCCATGGGAAGGGACGTCCCGTTTTCCTGAACCCGGAACAAGCCGGGACGCTTCTCATCCAGCGCCACCATGCGGTAATGCGGGGAGGTTCTTGCTTCACTGACAAAAACGCCTCCAAGTGAGGTGAGTTGGAAGTTGAGGGGAAGACCGGTCATGTGTGCACCGCAAACCGCGATATCAAGAGTTCCCGCCGGATCTGAGGGAGCCCCGGCAAAAGCAAACAAGGATCGATCACATAAGGCCGGCGCCATATAGGTGACACCAAAAGGCAGCCCATCCTTGCGAAAACCTGCGGGCACAGCCATTGCCGAGAGATCAAACAGGTTGAGAAAATTCGTGTAGGTGCCGAGGTTGGAATTCAGTCTAATAGGATCGGCTGCCACTTCACTTAAACGATAGATCGTGCCTGCGGTGGGCGTGCAAAGGATATCCACAGACTCCCAGACGGTCTCTGCTTGTCGCCTGAGGTCAGCCAAACGGTATTGGGCCTCAAAGGCCATCACCGCTGATCCCTCCCTGCCTTTCTGAATGATCTCACGCGTCACGGGATGAA
>JBGTAR010000272.1:0-5444 GCA_041749815.1 Terrimicrobiaceae bacterium | reverse complement strand
GTTTTCCGCTGCCTCTCCGTCGGCCTACGCTACGCTCCGGCCTCCACCGAGGCAGCGGAAAACGGCCTTCACCCCCTCAGAGTCCAACTTTGCTCCGTCTCATGTCCAGTTTTGAACCGTTCCTGTCCAGTTTTGTTCCGGCCCCGACAATCAATAAAACTGCAAGGCGGGGTGTTCGGATTGTGAAGAGAATCAAAGGCAGGTGAAGCTCGCCTGTTTTTTAAGTCACTCCCACCAGGGTGGGTGTGATTAAAAGCGGGTGAGGCAACGAGGTGTTGCCGGCCCCGCAGGCGAGGGGCCAGCCTTCCCAGGAGGAGTGGCCTCACCCACTTTTAGTCATGCCCCACCAGCGTGCCTCCGGTGATTCTGTATGTGATTCTGTATTGCCGAGCGGTTCGTTAGACGTTAGAATTTTGGATGATGTTTAAGCTCCCTCTAGCAGCATTTCTTCTCGCCGCCACCGTATCCCCTCTCTGCGCCCAGCAGGATGGTCCCCCCATCAATGTGGATTCCGTCCTGCGTGAGTTGGCATCGCTGGAAAACAAACAAAAGGAAACCCATCAGCAGGCTCTCACTTCGGCGATCAACACCCTCAGACCAGGATCCGCGGGGGGGCCCGCAGCGTCCAATCTCTATCAGAGCGCGGTGGAAGCCACCCAATTTGAAGGTTTACGCGACAAGGTGACCGCTTTCATCAACTGGAAAAAACAGAATTCCGATCTCCTACGCTCCTCGGAAATGCAGACTGCGCTGGGTCTCCATATCCGTTACCTGCTACTCTCAATCCAGCGAAGCCAGGCGGAGGATGGAAAACAATTTGTCCAACCCTCTCTGGATTACGTGGAGGACCTTCGGCGCTTTTTGGAGAGCTTGGAAAAATTGGACAAGGTTCCCGGTCTCATCAAGGAGCTCATGGATAAAGGGATCAATGAGAGTGTGTTCACCAAGTGGTTGCGGCTCGGGCCCTGGTTACCCACCGGCAAGGACTGGGAAGCCAACCCAGGGAACCTCTCAGGGATCTTGGAGAAAAATGTCCGAACGATCCTGCGCGAGGAGAAATCACCCAAAGTCATTGACACCTGGGATTTTGAAATGAAATACGAGGCTGACCGTATCACCACGGGGCGCCTCGCGCATGCGGCCGACAGTTTCAATACCGTCAACCGCCCCAAAATGCAGTTCTCACGGGCGAATGATTTGATCCTCATCGGCCAGACAAATCGGGGAACATCAGAGATCCTTGCGCTTGTCCGGACTTATCCGCAACATCCGGACTTTGGAACGTGGGTGGCACGCTTGAAACAATTGCTCGCTCCGCCAACCCCTGCACCGACACCGTAACGTGCAAGGTTTCTCTTGAGGCCAAGGAAGACTGACTGATAGGTTCAAGCCCGATGAATGACTTTTTGATGGCAGCAAGTGAAGCTGCACAGGCAGCGGGTGGGCTGATTCGTGCGCACTTTGAACGCCCACTTTCGGTGGATGCCAATGAGGCGCATGATATCAAGCTGGAGATGGATCGCCGGGCTCAGGAACTGATTGAAAACCTCCTGCTTGGCCAATTTCCAACCCATGCATTTTTGGGCGAGGAGGGGATTCGAGGGGCCACGGGGAGTCCTTACGAATGGATTGTGGACCCCATCGATGGAACGGTGAATTTTTTTTATGGCATCCCGCACTTCGCGGTTTCGATTGCCTTGCGTCATGCCGGGAAAATTGTGGTCGGTGTGATTTATGATCCCATGAGGGATGAACTCTGGGCGGCCGCGGCAGACGGACCGGCCACGATGAATGGCAAGGAAATCCGCGTGAGTGATCGAACCGTCATGTCCGATGCCATCATTTCAGTGGGAGTTGCCAAGTCCCTGGAATCGATTGAACACGGTCTGGTCCTCTTCACACGTCTTGTAAAATCGGTGAAGAAATGTCGGATGATGGGAAGTGCTGCGCTTGATATTGCTTATGTGGCCTGCGGGAGGCTGGATGCCTATATTGAGGGGCAAATCAGTATCTGGGATATTGCCGCAGGCTGGCTGATTGTGGAGCGCGCTGGCGGAACGGTCAAATTAACCCCTCACCCAACAGCCAAAGCCAAATTCTCCATCGTGGCCACATCCGGGGGGATTGATTTTCTAAAGGGATGACTCGGTGTGGCATCGGATATGATGTTCACCGTTTTGCCCACGGGCGCCGGTTGATTCTTGGAGGGGTGGAAATTCCACACGAAACCGGGCTGGAGGGCCATTCCGATGCGGATGTCTTGAGTCATGCCATCGCTGACGCGCTGCTTGGGGCGGCAGGCCTGCCAGACATTGGGCATCATTTCCCCCCCAGCGATCCTTCGATCCGGGGTATTAGCAGCTTGGTCATCCTTCGCCGGGTTGCCGATCTGATTGCCGAACAGGGAGGGGTCATTCAAAACGTGGATGCCACGTTGATTGCCGAGGCGCCCCGCATCGCTCCGCACCTTCACGCCATGAAACCTGCCATTGCCTCCGCGATTGATATTGCGCCAAACCTTGTGGGTATCAAAGCCACGACAAACGAGGGAATGGGATTTCTGGGAAGAGGCGAGGGGATTGCCGCCATGGCAGTTGCCACCGTGGAAATCTGAGATCAGGCCCCAGCGTTTTTGAGTCGAAAGAGCCTTTCGCCAGCCTTGGGCACAAGGAGCACGCCTTCCTCCTCCCGGTTCGCAAAGTCCTCCTTACGGATCGACGCTGGATCCCGGTAGCCCAGATTGATGGCGCTGCAAACAGATTCCGGAATCCCCGTCGCCAGGGTCACCCTCACGCGGCACTGCTCCACACCATTCTCAAAAGTGCCAACCCCCCGCACATGGGTCGAGTGGGCCAGAACCCCCCAAGGATAATCCTTGAATCGATCCCATTGCTTGAGAAAATAATCGCGGCAGTGATAGCCAATTTCACGGATCAGCCTGCCATGGGCAATGCTGATTTCGTGGATGTGCGGAGCATAGATGATGAGTTCGCCTCCATCGGCCACCACGGGCTCGAGCTTATACATGCACTTGCCGCCAACCCAGAGTTCATCATACATCGCGGGCGCACAGGAAAGCACGGTGTGGAACGGTCTGTCCCGGTATTCCAAGTGCATGCGTTCCGAGAGATCGCTGGCGGCATCCCATGCCGATTCGGGGGTGCCGGCAAAAACTCCTCCCAAAGTGGCTCCCTCCACCACCAAACAAAAACAGAGCTTTGGAACCGGAACCATCGCGGCGGCCCGGTCCACAACTTTTCGAACAGGGGTCCATTTGTGTCCAATAATCATTGGGTTCGTGATCACTGCACCCAGCCAATGGAAAAAGTTCAGGATGGCTGGACCACCCACACCGGGGAAAAGATATTTGTTTCCCCCGGAAAAGCCGACCACTTCGTGGGGAAAGACCGGGCCGATGATGATGATTTGATCATACTCCAATACCTTGCGGTTGATTTCCACGGGCATGTCCATCGAGAAAAGTCCGTCTGACAATTCGGCAATTTCCGATGCGGGAATATTACCCAGGTTTTGAAGCTCAGCGGGGTCATTCCAAGCGTGGTTAAGAAATTTGACTGCAGCATACGCGGAATGTCTTTCCTCCTCCGTGATTTCCAGGCGCTCACGAATGGCCTCCTCGGTCATGGGAGGATGCGTGCCGAGAGCGATCATGACGTCCACCACGCTTGCGAGAGGATTGAGGTGACGGTGAATGACCTTGAAAACCTGGCCCACGGGAGCCGTGCGGGTGCTGTCAGGGACAATCAACAGGATCTTTTTTCCATGTGGATCGATTGATGCCAGCGCATTGCCGATCACGGTTTCGACGGCCTCATGCTCCAACGAGATCCCTGGTGAGGTGACAACGGAGAACAGGGGGCTCATATGGTCTGAGAAAGAAACCCTCCGTCCACCCGCAAATCCGTGCCCGTCACAAACCCGCTGGCGGCGTCACTGGCCAGAAACACGGCAGCTCCTGCCAACTCATCGGCGGTCCCAAATCGTCCCATCGGTGTGTGTCCCAGAATCGACTGTGCCCGGGGAGTGGGGGTGCCATCTGCCTGAAATAGCAACGCCCGGTTCTGTTCCGCGGGAAAAAAACCTGGCGTGATGGAGTTCACGCGGACGTTGTGAGGAGCCCATTCGCGGGCAAGAAACCGGGTCAAGCTCAAGGCCGCAGCTTTTGCTGCGGAATACGCCACCACCCGGGAGAGCGGAAGATGGGCCGAAACGCTCGCGATGTTAATAATACTTCCTCCCCCCCGCTCACAAAATCCCGGACCAAAGATTTGGCAGGGAACCAATGCGCCACCAACCAAATTCAAATCAAAATTCGCAGCCCAGTTTTCAAGGGTGATTTGTTCGAAGGAATTGTCCGGAGTGACCGTGACTTTCGGGTCATTCCCTCCCGCCGCATTGACCAGGATGGTGGGGGCACCCAGAGCTTCAGAAATCTGTTTTTCCGCCAGCCGCACGCTCTCGGGAGACGAGGCATTCATCTCAAAAAATAATGCCGTTCCACCCGCATCCTTGATCTCAGAACACCGCTCTGCGCCGCGTGCGGCGTTCCGACCACAAACGGCCACTGGAGAACCCGCCGAGGCCAGGGCTTTGGCAATGGCTCCACCCAGCGCGCCCGTGGCACCAATCACAACCGAGACTTTTCCAGAGAGATCGAAGAGAGAATTCATGACCGAACATCATGACAAAGCACCTCATTTCGCACCAGAGGAATTACAAGCGGCCCGACCGTTGAGACGCTAAAACTGTAGCGCATGAACGGTATGGTGAGGTGAGGTCCGGCCTTTGTGAGGGATACTCAAGGGTGGAACCCTGCCAGGCCGTAGCGCCCCCCCCACAAGCTGATGTTGCTGGAGATGGAAAAGGGAATCCCATGGAGAAGGGAGGACAAGGCTGGATTGCGAGAGGCGAAATGGGAGCGGGTGTTGGAGGAGAAGCTGGAGAAATCCGGAAAAACCTTGGAAAAACCTTGGAAGATGCCAAGAAATCGGCAAAATCCGCAGTGTGGAAAGTCAAAATTGCAGGTGCACTCCGAAAACAGACCACCGCCACAAACATCTGGATCGCGGAGCGTTTGGCCATGGGGCACCCAAGCCACGTGCGGAACTTGATCAAGGAGATATTATAAAATATGGCGCTGGCCCCTTTGGCTGTTTGATGGATAAAACGAGATATGAGGCAATCAAAGATATGGTCACCCCTTCATGAGTAATTGTATCAAGTTAGTTTTAGTAACGTTATTCCTCGCTACGATTTCATCATTGGGCCAGGAGCGCAAACTTTCGATGTGGGGTGGCCCCGATTTTCAGACCAGCAGAAGCATAAAATAAGCTATGGAATGCGGGAGTGATTTGGTTTCTATGCGTTGATTCTGGAGGCGTCAACCTCCGTGTCGAGAGGTGCTCCGATTTTTTTGCTCTGGA
>JBGTAR010000271.1:0-8928 GCA_041749815.1 Terrimicrobiaceae bacterium | reverse complement strand
TCTTAATCAAGAAAAACACAGCTTTCCTGAGCCGCATTTTTTAAAATTCGCGCTGGAAGAATTGTGGTGAACAGGAGAAAGTGAGAGCGTGACTCCGAAAATTGATGCCGAACTTCACCAACAGAAAAAACCGGATTGGATCAAGGTGCGCCTGCCTTCGAATCCTGTCTTCTTTTCGACGAAGGCGCTGATTTCGGATTTGAAGCTACATACGGTCTGTGAAAGCGCGCAGTGTCCGAATCGTTGGGAATGCTGGAGCGGTGGCACCGCCACGTTTATGATTGCCGGGGAGCGCTGCACACGGGCCTGCGGGTTTTGTGCGGTCGACACGGCCAAGCCATTTCCCCTGGAGGAGGATGAACCGTCTCGTGTGGCGGAAGCAATCCTGCGTTTGGGTCTTAAGCACGTGGTGATCACGGCTGTGGCGCGGGACGATGTGCCTGATGGCGGAGCCCTGCACTTTGCACGCACGATTGAAGCCGTTCGTGCCGCCAAGCCGGACGTGATCATCGAAGTCCTCACCCCGGATTTTAATGGTAAGGACGAATCTCTCAAAATCGTGCTCGCTGCCAAGCCACATGTTTTTAATCACAATCTGGAAACTGTGGAGCGGTTGACCCCCCTCGTTCGCTCGCGGGCCAAATACCGGCTCTCCTTGGATTTTCTCAAACGTGCTGGCGAACTTGCCGGAGATATCATCACCAAAAGTGGTCTCATGCTCGGGTTGGGGGAGAAGGAGAATGAGATTTTCCAAGCGATGGATGACTTGCGAGAAGCCGGCGTTGGGGTGCTGACCATGGGCCAATACTTGCGCCCCACACCGAATCACCTGCCAGTCGTGGAATACATCACCCCGGAAACGTTTGCTCTGTATGGAGATATCGCACGCCGGAAGGGATTTCATCATGTCGCCAGCGGTCCTCTCGTGAGAAGTTCCTACCATGCGGATGATTTTAATCCCGTGGAAGTTCTCAGTGGAAGGCTTGGAGAGCGTTTGACGTAGCAAGGCTCTGGCCTGATTGGGAAGCGATGGCTGCCAACCTGCACAAGACTCCAGATTTTTCCTGGCTCCTGATTATGGGGGTCATGTTTTTCGTGTCAATGGCCCATGCCGTTGAATGGGATGTTCAACGGTTTGATGGCAGGGACTACGTCACAACCCGTCAAGTTTCGGAATTTTACGGCATCCCCACCAAAGCGCCGCTGGCCAAAGATGAGTCAGCGTTTGTGCGTGGTCAGGGATCGCTTGTCTTTCGCCGGGATAGCCGCGAGGCCGTGATCCATGGGCTGAAGTATTGGTTGGCCTTTCCCGTGATCGAGCGGGATGGCTCCTTCTGGGTTTCACGCATGGATCTTGCCAAAACCATTGAGCCCGCCATGCGTCCAGGATTGGTTCGCGATCTTAAAAAACCGATGACCGTTGTCCTCGATGCGGGTCATGGCGGGCGGGATAAAGGAGCAGCCAGTTCCTACCAGTTTGAAAAAAACTTTTCCTTGGATGTCGCGAGACGGGTTCGTGATGAATTAAAAGCCGCGGGGGTGAATGTTTATATGACGCGAAACTCCGACACCTTCATCGAACTCCAGCAGAGGGCGGCGCTAGCCAACAAGCAGAAAGACGCGATTTTTGTGAGCATCCACTTCAATTCGGCCGCCAACCGTGCGGCTCAGGGTTTTGAATTGTTTTGCATCACCCCCCGGGGATCGCCCTCCACCGAGTATGAAAACCTGCTTGTTCGCGATATGGTGCAGGAACATGGCAACGCCGCTGAAGTCCAGAGCTTCGTGCTGGCGACATCCATCTATCATGCGATGCATGGCCGCTCCCAAATGATGGACCGCGGGGTCAAACGCTCGCGTTTTGCGGTGTTGCGGCTCACAAAAGTGCCTGCCGTGCTTGTTGAAGGAGGATTCTTATCGAATCCTCTGGACGCACGACGCATTGCTTCGCCCGAGTGGCGAACCCGTTATGCAAAATCCATTGCGGAAGGAATTCTGGCCTACATTCGTCTTGCCGAAGAGGGGAAACCCCCTCCCTTTGCTGCGGATTACCGACTGCCGGGCTCCCAGAGTCTTCGTCTGTCCACTCCGGCCACCACCCCAACGCCGCCGCCCCCCTCGGTGAACTTGCGGGGGCTGCCAGATGAAACGCCAAGGCCAACCCCTACGCCCACCGTCAAACCAGACGCCGGTTCGATCAATTAATACGTAACCACGGACAACCCTGGAATGCGGGCAAAATGGGCGTGGTTATTCGTGACCAATGGCATGTCATTCGCCAAGGCAGCAGCAGCGATCCAGAGGTCATTGGCTCCAATGAGCTCATTCTTTGAACGTAATAAGCGAGCCGTGACCGCGTAATGATGGGCAACGCTTTCGTTCATGGGGAGAATATCAAACCTTAGCAGCATGGCAGCGCACACCGGGTGATGAATGTCTCCAAATCCTTCAGCAAATTCTCCTGCCACCGTCCAACTCACGTGTGGACGTGATGTGGAATGCCGATCAAGAAAATGATGGGCCTTCGCGGCACCACGACGTTTTTCTCGCTCCAAATCGATTAGGAAACAGGTGTCAAAAAGAAACTGAGTCATTTCCAGGAGTCATCGGGGGGAGTATCCTCGCGCTGCGCCGACTCCAATCTCTCAAGGATTTCTTCATCAGCTACGGGCATCCCCTTCAATGCTGACAGTAAACCGCCGCACGTCTTTGGATTCTCGTTCCAGTGGGCACGACGAATGACCTGAGAAAAGGAATCTCGAGGACCCAGGCGGGCAGCATTCAATCTGTCATACGCAACCAGATCAATGGATATCGTCTTTGTGGCCATGCATGCAGCATACACAGACCTTGGTGTTTGTCAAAACTTCCGTTACTGACGCAAAACCGTTAGAGCAGACCCTTTGTGCTCGGCACGCCGGTTACGCGGGGATCGTGAGAGGTGGCGACATCCAGAGCGCGGGCAAGGGCCTTGAAGACACCTTCCGCCATGTGGTGGGCATCGCGTCCTGCCAAAATCGAGACATGGACGTTTGCGGCGATGTTTGTGGTGAAGGCCCTGAGGAATTCCTCCACCAACTGGAAAGAGAAATTCCCGCCAACCGGTTCGACGGCTGGGGGGACATCGTAGGCGAGGTAGGGGCGGCCGCTGAGGTCGATAACAACGCGCACAAGTGCCTCATCCATCGGCACATAAAATGTTCCGTAGCGGTGAATCCCTTTTTTGTCTCCCAAGGCCTTGGCAAACGCCTGACCGAGAACAATGCCGACATCTTCAACCGTGTGATGATAATCCACTTGAAGGTCCCCCTCCGCTTCGACCTCAAGATCAAAGAGGCCGTGCTTGGCAAAGAGAGTCAGCATGTGGTCAAAAAAACCAATACCTGTCACAATTTTTGATGTGCCGCATCCATCCACATCCAGCTCCAGGTGGATTTTGGTTTCGGAGGTTGTTCGGTCTATGCTTGCTTTTCGATTCATCGGATCATTCTTTCAAATTTTTCCACAAAAGGATACCTCGAGACCCAACGCACGGAATGCGGCGGCCTTGGCATAGAGGGCTTTTTTGGCGGAAGCTTTGTCATTTCCGTAGGCGACTTGGATGTGATTGGATTTATGACGGGCCATCATTTGATCCCGGGTGATGCCTTTCAGGGTGACGTGCATGATCGGCCATTGGGAGGTCGTGAGTTTCCAACGATCTTCGGTTTCTTCCTGGGGTAGTTGAACGACCTCGCCCAGGCCCGTGTCGTATTTGAGGCGACCCTCTTCGACAAAAACCCGGCTCCAAACAATCCAGCCGGGACGGCTGATGCCTTTGACCGTTCCGCCGCCTAGGCGGAAATACATGGATGGCTGCCGTTCGCTGCTGGTGCCATGGAATCCATCGATGAAGTGGGCGGGCGGTGCGGCTCCCGAGATGAGGAAGACCCAAACATACTCATCCAGCGTGCCGTCTTTGGCTCCTTCTGAAGGGCCCGAGTATTGGCGTCCCCACCGAATGTCATGCAGGGTATTTTCAGGAGGCAGTCCCAGCGATTTCCAGATCCGATTGGTGACCAGACCGTCAAGGCCCGCACATTCATCGACCTCATTGAAGTGGGGGAGGGCTTCCCCAGCATAAAGCTCAACGCCAGTGGCTTCGTGATGCACCGGGGGACGCTCCACATTGTTCAGGAGCCCCTCGACGAGGTCGGAGGCAGGCGCCAGGTCTTTGAGTCCCTGCTGATATTGGATTCCAATCGTGGAACATCCAAACTCTGCGGCAATTCGCACGGCAGCGATATACATTTTGAGCTGCTGAAGGACCTGGTTTTCGGTGAGGTCATTTTCTTCACTGGGGCCAAAATGAAATGTCATTCCCCGCTCCAACAGCCACCCATATGCGGCCTGAGCCTCCTCATCACTCACGGTGAGCATCTTGGCATAGAGGGCCGACTGGCTCAGACGTTCCTTAAACACACCCGTGGGATGTAATAATTCGTCAGGCACTATCGCATTGAACATGCCCATGCACCCTTCGTCGAAGACGCCCATGATCGCTTTGTCGCGGAGAAGGTCCTTGGCAAATTTTGTGCCCACCTTTTTTGCCGTGGCTGGAACCCTGGCTTTTTTGTAAGAAACCACATGGGAGGTGTTGTGCTTGATGCTTCCTTTGCGCAGCCAGGAGCGAAGCCCGTTGACAAAGAGTTCATCCGAAAAATCTTCGCTCCGCAGGGTGCTGTAAAAAACCCCTGCCTTCGTCAGGGAGCCATTCAAATTTAACATCCCCACCAGCCCGGGCCATGTGCCACTCCAGTTGGCAACGGTCAGAATCGGACCTTCATGGGTGATCAGACCATGCAAAATATGATGACTGTATTGCCAAACCGCTTCGGCGACGACCAAGGGAGCCTTCCGGGGAATCTTTTTGAAAACTTCCATTCCGTATTTTTGGCTGTCAATAAATCCATGACCCTTCTCCGGGTCGAACTCGTGGGCACGGATCACCTTGTGACCCTCGGCCTCCAGGGCGATCACAAGCTGGGCTTCCATCGCTGTTTGAGCCTCCTGGCACATCTGGTTTGCGGAAAGACGGAGATCACCATTGGCGATCAAATAGATGGGAGATTTCTTCATAGGTAGAGGACTTTTCTATATCAGTGCCATCCCCTGCTTGGCAATCCGGCTCTCATGAAATCGCAAGGGGAGCGCGCAGGGGGGGGACGGGTTTTCCACATGTCACTGGCACTGCCAATCTCGATCATGAACGTGTCAACCCGCCAATCTTCTGCTTAACTGACGTCCAATATGAATTCTTTGAAGCAGGCATTTTCCTGGTGGGCCTTCGCCAACCGGGGGATCGATTCACGGGATCTGCTCGCTGGCGCAGCACAGATCGGTTACGATGGAGTGGATTTGATCGAGGAGGCTCTCTGGCCTTTGGCTCAAAATTTCGGGCTCATCATTTCCGCGATGGGAGGTCATGGCACCATCCAAAGTGGACTGAACGATCCCGCGAACGCCAGGCGTATTGAAGATGAAGTGCTTCACAATCTGGCAAAGGCGGAAACATGGAATATCCCGCACCTCATTTGTTTTTCTGGCAATCGCGGATCATGCTCTGACGAGGAAGCGCTGGAGGTTTGTGCCTCAACCCTGGCCCGCGTTGCCGCCAGGGCCGAGGCGGCGGGGGTGACTCTGGTTGTCGAACTTCTAAACAGCAAGGTGGACCATCCCTGCTATCAATGCGATCACACCGCGTGGGGAGTCAAATTATGTCAGGCGGTGAACTCACCAGCCGTGCGTCTGTTGTATGATATCTATCATATGCAGATCATGGAAGGCGATATCATCCGAACGATTCAGGAGCATCAGGCGTGGTTCGGATATTATCACACCGCGGGAAATCCCGGACGTCACCTTCCAGACACAAATCAGGAGTTGAATTACCCCGCCATCTATCAGGCGATCCGCGCAACGAACTACAGGGGATGGATCTCGCACGAATTCCTCCCCCGGGGAAACCCGTTGGAGGAGCTCGGAGTGGCCTTCCGGGATTGTGCCGCTGGCAAAACGGCTGATCCGGCCACCCCAGGTAGTTTATTGAGGTGAAACAAACTCAATCTGCTGCCATTCCTCCCGGCGGTGGTAGGCCGCAACTGTCAGTGGGGCGGTTGAGGAGAGGATGGGGTCTTTTTTGTCCGAGGAGTAGTCGTAGCGTCCGAAGTGCAAATCCCAAACCTGCCCGGCCAGCGAGGACTTCGGGGGCTTGCGACCCCAAACGGATGCCGCGGGAACCTCACCATAAACCTCCCACCCTGTTCGTGTCTTACGGGTTTTGACCACGGTATCGTCGTCCATCACCATCAATGGCTTCAGGCCCTTGAGCCCGTTGAGTTTTCCCAATGTTTCGGAGCTAGGAAAAACCAATTGAAGGGTCTGCCCATTCGGGGCGGTGTGGTATTCGATGTAGTTGGGGTGTCCTTGCACGCCCGTGAAGATTTCCAACACGTCACCCAGTAACCACAAATGTTGGTTCCGTTTGTTTGCCTGAGTTGTGACGTCGCGGTCACTCAGGTCTGCAAAAAAAAGCAGCCGGTCTCCTCGCCAGCCAAGCCGGACTTTCCCTTTGCGGAAGCCCTTCTCGCGCTTTTCGCTCCACGCCTGATCAAATTCCAAAACAGGCGCATCTCGAAAAGCCTTGCGAATGGCTTTCCAATTGCTGGTGTCCATTTCGGGAATCTGAGGGCAGGGGATCGGCTTGCTTGAAGCGAGGCTGGTGGCAATCATAAGGAAGGAGCAGAGAAGAACTGGGGCGAAGCGAAGATTCGTCATACTCTTTCTTCTATCAGATATATGAATGTTCAATGCATTTCTACCGCCACGGTTCCAATTCCAGATCGCAGATAGTGGAAATGAACATTGGGGTGGTCTGCCAGGAGTGACATTGGGACGCTGCTGTCCGGGAGGTGCTTTGAGATCATCAAGGCGCTCAAACGCAGTCCAAAGGGATTGTCATGATGCCCGGGATGCCAGATGGAAACCTTTTCGGACTTCCATGTTTCAAGGGGTCCGACCGTGGCGGCTTCTGTGGGAACCAAAGCGACGTTTCCGCCACCGCTGGTTCGTGCGTTTTGAGTGATCGTCACGGGGTGCAGCTTCACAAAGCGGGTTCCAAGGCGGCGGTATTCTTCAGGTGTTGGGGGAAGGTCCTTGTATTTGCCCTTGCGTGGGAGTGGGTCATTAAAAGCCCAATGCTTGATTTCCCCCTGGCCCCCCTGCATCACCACACAGCGAATGTCATCGTAGCTTTTGCTGTAGGCCGCGAGGTCACCGCTCGGAAAATGCAGGTTTTTCTCAGGTATGCGCAGGGCCTTGTCGATCCGATCAAAACACAGGTGCTTGTCGGCTCTGGCAAAGGAAAGCGGGTGAGTCTCATCAACTGTTTTTCCATCGATCACCCATTCATCCATTCCCCAGAAATGTGCGTCATGTTTTTTTAAATTGATGCCAAGGGCATTGACCATTTGGGCGACGATTGGCAGTTGCTCGGTTGGTCCGATGGGACCGCAGATTCCCGCGGGGTTGTCCGGTGTGCTTTGACGCCAGGCATGAATATATTCCAGGGCCTCGGCCGCGTAGAATTCTTGAACCGTGTCGTAGAAGTGGATCTTAAATCCCGGCCGCGAGAGACCTTTGAGTTTCTTCTCATCAATCCGTGCGGCATCGGCAAGAAGGTCGGGTTCCAAGGTCGTGTAATCCCACCAGTCGGGGGCAAGTTTGCTGATTGGTCGTGTCATGGTTTTTTATGGATGCGTGGTCAAGGGGGACAACCCGAGAAGCTCGGAAACGGGATCAAAATCCTCGGCGCCAAAGCCCAAATGCGAGTGGCGACGCCAGCCTTCGGCAAAATGGTGATGTCCGCTCATCGTTCCGACCTCGCGGCTCATGCGCTCCATCTCATCCAAATAGGCATCCATCCCCTGCGTGGCATCGAGCCATTCTTTTTGTGAAGCATGACAGGCAAGCATGGCGCGCTTGCGCGCAAGAACGTCGCCAATCCCCACAAAAAAATGCGCATCAATGGCATGGCGCAACCCATCTTTTAACCCATGAGGCAAGGCATGATAGACGGCTACGGGTTTCCTGTAGGGGGCAATCGACGGCTTCGTGACGGCATTTTTCATTTCCCGGACAAAGGCTCCAGAGACCACCAATCGGGCCGTGTTTTGGTGGTCTTCCATGTAGTCCTGCGGGGACTGGGTCAGAATAATATCCGGTTGGATGTGACGAATCACTGCCGCGACCCGAGCCAGGGATTCAGAATCATAAAAAATCTCCAGGTCATGAAACAACGGAGGGTGAGCGGTTCCGCCGGCCAGAAGAGCTGCCGCCTGTGCCTCTTCCCAACGCAAGGCACTGGCTTCCTCACGGGAGAGGTGGTTCGTTCCGCAACAGCCGTTCGCAAGGTTCCAAAGGTGAATGTCACAACCCACATCTTTCAACTGTAGAAGCGTTCCGGCCATCATGAACTCGATGTCATCCGGGTGGGCGGCGGCAGCAAGGACAATCATGCGTTTCATCAACCTTGGCCTTCAAAAACCGTCAATCGCCTTTTTGCGTCTTTCAACATTGCCCATGGAGTAACAAAAGATATCGTGTTACATCAAGTTTAAAAATACCTGATCACGTTGTTGAGCCAGGAAGGAAGCGGGGAGCAAGGGTGATGTGCTTTAATTTGCCACCCACGGCCATCTCAGTTGCCTTGGCACCCATCAGCTGGAAATCAAAACCAACACTCGTGATGCTTCGTTCCGCAGCGATGCGACTGCCCATTGTGGAAAGAAGGCCGATTGAGGTGGGGGTGTCCAAGCCGGCTGCGCGGGTGGCATCTAAAAAATCTGCCGCCAGATTGTCTTCGGTGGCCACAACCAGAACCCTCTTGCG
>JBGTAR010000270.1:0-46397 GCA_041749815.1 Terrimicrobiaceae bacterium | reverse complement strand
CGAAAACCGAAACCGTCCAACCGCCTGACTACGGGGCCGCAAGGTCGAAACGTCCGGCACAACCAAACATGTCAAAATGGCAATCGCATCACCAAAAAAGAAAGAAGAGCTGGCACAACAGTTCAAAATCAACCCCGAAGTAAATACCCGACTGGACGCCTTCATGAAGGCTGAACCCGGTCTTGTCGAATACGTCAAGGAACTCCCCCGCGAGCAGTTGGAACGGAAGTTCCTCCTGCGCAAAATGCAGGACCAAAAGCAGAAACAGAACTACACCGCGAAGGTCAAAACCTGGCTCGAAAGGCCGGAACAGGCCGACCTGGTGAAGAGCATCAAGGCCACCATCAGTCCCAACATGACCGCTGAAAAACAGGACCAAGTCATCGTCACCCAGGCGAAAAACTTCATCCGCAACACCGGAATCAAACTCGGCTGACGAGTCTCAAATCCCTTCGGTTTCTGTTCGGTCCCATCCCGGACAGATTGACATCAAAAAATCATCCCAACACCCACGTTTATGTTTTCGACAAAAAAACTCAATGGCAGCCAAGATATTTTGTCTCTGATGAATTGCCGTCGCTTGCCGGCAAGACTGAGCACAGGAGAAGCGTCAGCAATCCTGGGATTTCAGGAGCATGATATCGCCCCGCTCATCTCGGCAAAAATGCTCAATCCACTCGGAAAACCTGCGCCGAACGCTCCAAAGTATTTTGCCTCTGTAGACGTTCTCGCCGCCTCGCAAGATCGCGAATGGCTTTCCCAGGCTACCCGGGCGCTCGCAAAATACTGGCAGAGCAGGAATGGTCGCAAGAAATCCAATTCCCCACATCTTGCAACGGTCGGCGTGGCAGCCTGAGCTTGAGCCTTGTTTTGCAGCATTCCTGCCTGTTTTTGAGGCCTGGGTAGTTGGGGAATACCTTCGGTAGTTCAGCGGGATATGTGCTTCCAGAAGGCTTCCGGCAAAACGACGTTGTTGGGCACATTTGAAAACAACGGCCCGATGTCTTCAGGTAAGTAGCCGGCCAGTCCGCAACCAATTTGGGTTACAAAAAACGTCAATTCCGGCTTGGTCTTGGCGTATTCGAGAAATTCGGCAACGTGATCGCCGATCTCTTCAATCGGCAATGTCTCGACCAATTCGTCTTTTGTCGGAATCGCGTAGCTCTGCCCGTGGTGCCCGATCCCCTTGGCCCTCTCAGCTCCAAATCGCTCAAGTGCAACTTTTGCGGCTCCGCCTCCATGCAATCCCGCGAGATTCGATCCGAAAACGAAAACCTCATTCTCCGCCAAATCTGAAATGCTCTCCGGTGTAAATTTCATCGATCGAGAGATTCTTCGATCCCCTCCTGTCGTCTCCTCAAAAACATCCTGAGCCGGACAGGAACTGCTCTTTTACGCGAGGGCAATTTCCTTGCACCCGTGCAAGTCTTCTTCCCCCACCAGAATCGCTTCCCGGTAGGGCTGCGGCAATTTTTCGAAATCCCCTCCGCTGATCTTGTCCCACGTGCATTGGAATTCGATCAAATCAATCCCATGCTGTTCAAGAACATGCTCAAACGCAGAGGTATGAATTACCCGGTTGATGCGGTCGTGTAGCGTGTCCATACGGTGAACTATCGGGCTTTTTGCGGTATTTGCAAGGCGACTCTCTGGAAGACGAGCGCGGTTCTGTCAAGAATAACCACCACTTCCTCTTCATGTTTTGGTGCAATCCCATCGCAGGTATACCCTTGAAAACCACAGGCTGCCGCAAAAGTCCCCAAATCCGAAATGCCCGCCTGCCTGGCGCGATTTCTCTCCTCCCGGAAGTGTTCAAGGATGTCCTCTCGTTCGAGTAATTGGACCTCTTTTTTCAGGATGCAGCGAAGGACGATTCCGGCCCCGTCCGGGGAACATGCGTAGTGGCGGGCAACTTCTGAGACTTTCGGAAATTCAGGGAGAGCCTCGGCGATGCTCGGCGTGGAGAGGTAAATGCCCTGGCCGTATGCAATTTTTGTTCCGGGATGGAGGGTTCCGCCAATCAATTCACGGGCATAAAGTTCGGCGGGCACTCCATCGGAGGGCGAGATTCCCCTTTGGAGTTCTTTGCAACCTTCCGCGATGAATTGATTGATCCGTTCGGGATCGGCCATTTCGGGCAGGCGATCAAATTCTTGAAGTCGGGCCACTGCCGCGAAAATCTTCGCGGTTCCAGGCAACGCTCTCAAATCCTTCTCAATAATGCCCGTGATCTCTTTTTTGAGTTCTGCGGGAGAGCGATCCTGAATCAAGTTTACGGCCATTTGAAAGTGGATATGCGATAATCCGGTTCGCCGGGATTGTCGAGCGAAGCTTGCGCTATTCCCGTCGAATGGGGGAATCTCGATTCATTCGATTTTTTGGATTCTCGAAGACGATGGATTGTGTAGTCTCACGCTCGTGTCAGGCATCAAGAATCCACACGGTTAGGTGTCCCTAAAAGTGTCCCTTCTTGTAGTGCGCGAGTAATGGAAAGGAATCTGACAGTAATGCTTGATTACCCTGATAATCAGTGTATTATGAGTCTTGAAACCAGCAGATCCTTCACCGAATCCCACCCCCTCCGCCAATTCGCATAGCGAATCAAAAAACTTCCATGGGATGAGAATATCTGTTAGAGCCGAGCGCAGCGAGACAGACTTCCGCAGGAAGCCCGCAGGGTGGAGCGAAGCCGAATCAATCCCACCCCCTCCGCCATTGTTGGGTGGGTTCGAACCCACGGTTCCAAAACAATGGTTCGAGCCGGAGTGCGGAGCGCGGAGACAGACGAAGTCAATCCCACGCCCTCCGCAGTGCGCAGCACGAGGAGGGTAGTCCTTAAAACGCAAAGCCAATATGGAAAGGCGTTAGCCCATCCCACCCCCTCCGCCGTGCGCAGCACAAGAAGGGGAGCCCTTAAAGGCCAAGCCGGGCACGGGCCACCAAGGATTGATTTTTTTAGGGTGGTTGGAGGTCACGGGCATTTGCAGAATACAAACCTATTTCTGTTGCACATTTATGCACATCATTATAGTTGTTCATAGGCGCACGCGGCCTGATATGTTGTTGTCGTTGCGTCTGGCAGAATCCCCCCACCTTTCACCCCAAAGCAAAAAATCACACCGCACCCATGGAAAACGATCAGACAGAAGAGGCCCCGACAACAATTGAACAAGCCCAAAGCGCATCCGGACTCGAAGCGGTGGATCTTTGTCGTTCGGCGACGCAGCAACTGCACACCGAAATCTCAAAGGTGATTGTTGGGCAGACCGAGGTGGTCGAGCAGATCCTCATTGCAATCCTGACACGAAGCCATGCGTTGCTGGTCGGTGTTCCAGGTCTGGCCAAGACGCTTTTGATCTCCACGCTGGCGAAGACGCTCCAAATGTCCTTCAAGCGAATCCAATTCACACCGGACTTGATGCCGAGTGATATCACCGGCACCGAGGTGATCTACACTGACCCGGCGACCGGCGAGAAGCAGTTCAAGTTCCTCAACGGGCCACTCTTTTCAAACATCATTCTCGCCGATGAAATCAACCGCACGCCTCCCAAGACGCAGGCGGCGATGCTCGAGGCGATGCAGGAACGCTGTGTGACGATCGGCGGGACGACTCATTCGTTGCCGAATCCGTTCTTTGTCCTCGCCACCCAAAACCCGCTTGAACAGGAGGGCACATATCCGCTCCCCGAAGCCCAGCTCGACCGGTTTTTGTTTCTCATCAACGTTGGCTATCCGAGCGAGGACGAGGAGATCGCGATCATGAAGCGCGGCACGAGCGGCACGGTGGAAAAACCTGAGCCGGTGCTCAATGCGGCCAACATTCTTTACATTCAAGAAACGGTGAAGGCCCTCCCGGTCGCCGATCACGTCTATCAATACGCAAGCAACATTGTCCGCTCGACGCGTCCGAATCAGCCCGGCTCACTCCCCTACTGCGACCAGTATTTGAGTTTCGGCGCCGGTCCGCGTGCGAGCCTCAGCTTGATCATGGCTGCCAAGGCCCACGCCCTCACGCGCGGCCAGCTTTACGCCAGCTGCGAAGACGTCGCCGCCGTGGCCAAGGCCGTCATGCGCCACCGCATTGCCGTGAATTTCACCGCGCAGAGCGAAGGCCTCACGGCCGATACTGTCGTCGATAAGGTCCTCGCAACGATCCCGGCCAAGTAACGGTCGGGCAGCCCCTCAGACGCCATGGCCCACCGGACTAAGAATCTGCTCGATCCGAATGCGATCGCCAAGGGTGAGGCTCTTGGCGTGATCGCGCGCGGAATCGTGGAGGGTTACCGCGTTGGCGAGCACCGCTCGCCTTTCCACGGATTTGCCATCGAATTTGCCCAGCACCGCGAATACACCTCCGGCGACGATCTCCGCCATCTGGATTGGAAGGTCCTCGGCCGCACAGACCGCTACTACATCAAGCAATACGAGCAGGACACGAACTTCGTCGCCCACCTCGTCATCGACGGGAGCGAATCGATGAAATACGGCTCCAGCGAACTCACAAAGATCGACTACGCGAAGGTCCTTGCCGCGTGCCTCGCCTACCTTGTCCTCGGCCAGAGCGACGCGATCTCGATGAACATCTTCGACACCACCATCCGTGAGCGCTTCGAGCGCACCGACAACCGGAACAAGATCCACGAAATCATGCACCGGCTCGCGACCTTCGAGCCCGCACACGGGACCGACACCGCTCGCATCCTCCACGACCTCGCCGCGACGCTAAAATCCCGCAGCATCGTCATACTCATCAGTGACCTCTTTGACGACGAGGAGGCCCTCCAGCGCAGCATCGAACGCATCCGTTTCCAAGGCACCGAGGTGATCGTTTTTCATGTGCTCGATCACGCCGAGATCGAATTCCCGTTCACCGGCACCGTTCGTTTTGTCGGACTCGAAGACGGCCCGCGTGTCCAGACGAATCCGGCCTCGATACGCAAGAGCTATCTCGAGGCATTTAATGCGTTCCGCAAGCGCATGCGAGCCCTCTGCGAGCGGTGTTCCTGTCACTATGTCCTCTGCGACACGGCTCAACCCCTGCATGAAACGCTGAGCGAGTATCTCGCGTTCCGGCAGAACCATCGTTCCCGTTGACCATGACTTTCCTCGCTCCAGCCGTCCTCGCCGGCGCAGCGGCCATCGCCGCTCCGATTGCGATCCACTTGCTCAACAAGACGCGGGTGAAAGTCGTGCGCTGGGCTGCGATGCGGTTCCTGCAGGACAGCGTCAAAAAGAACCAGCGACGACTGCAGATCGAGGACCTGATCCTGCTCCTCCTCCGCTGTCTGCTCATCATCCTTCTGGCACTGGCCTTTGCACGCTTTGTGCTCAATCCAGGGGGAGCACTGGATTCGGCGGGTTCGGGGCCGGTTGTGGCGGTCATCATCCTCGACCAAAGCGCAAGCATGGGGCAGAGCGACGGATTTCAGACCCGCTTCGACAAGGCCCGTGATGCGGCGGCGAAGCGAATTTCAGAAATGGACGCCGGGTCACAGGTCGCACTTTTCCTTGCTGGCTCGAGGGTCAATCAGGTCATTCCGCGTCCGGTGACCAACCTGCCACTCGTGCGCCGCACGCTGGATGTTGCAGCCCCGACCGATCAGGTCAGTGACATGGGGGCTGGAATCAGGCTGGCCCTCGATGCGCTCAAGCCCTTCGCTGGTTCGCGGAAGGAAATCCTGGTTTTTTCCGACAATCAGGCTTCAGCATGGCCGGACATCGAAAAAATCCAAAGTTGGCTGAATGAGTCGGCGGATGTCGAACTTCAGGTCGTGGACCCTGGAGCCATGGCCGGAGAGGACAATCTTGCGATCACCGCGCTGAGGCAGGAGTCCGGCGTGCTCGCCGCTGATCAGCTCAGTGGGTTTCTTCTTGAGGTGAGCAACTTTGGAACCGTCCCGGCAAGCGGAGTCCGTGTCACCCTGGCTGTGGACGATGGCCCCCCGGTGGATGAAGTGGTCCTTGAAAACTTAGAACCTGGAGCCTCTCGAACGATCCGCATGAACGTCCGGTTTCCGCATCCCGGATTTTTCACCCTGCGTGCCGGGATTCCTGCGGATCGGTTGCCGGTGGACAACGAACGGGCGATTGCCGTACGTGTGATTGAGAACATGAACGTGGCGATTGTGACCGCCGATCCGAAAGCGAAATCCCGCCGCGATGGATTCTTCCTCGCGAATGCCCTGATGCCGGTCCCGGTGTCCCGCCGTGCGGAGTATTTCCTGAAGATCGAGACCGTCGCCCCCGACTGGCTGGCCTCCGCCGATCTCTCCCGGCAGGCGGTGATTTTCCTTGCGAACGTTCCCAAGCTCGATGCAACAGCAGCCAAAAACCTTGAGACTTACGTCCGAGAAGGGGGCTCGTTGGTGATTTTTCCCGGAGCCGAAGTCCAACCTGCTGCCTACAACGAAGATCCCATCCTTGGGCCGATGCTGCCCGCGAGACTGGGGAATCCGACGCCGCCGGATGGCAAAGCCCTCGCCTGGCAGGGGAGTGACTACCCACACCCTGTCACAGCACTTTGGAATGATCCGGCAAACGGCAACCTCGGCACCATTCGCACCACCAAGCACTTCCCACTGACGCTCGCTTCCACAAAAGATTCTGCCTCCGCTCCACGCATCATCGTTAATTACACTGACGGCACCCCGGCCGCCATCGAGACCGCCTATGGACAGGGGCGCGTCGTACTCTTCAGCGGTCCGGCCTCAACGGACTGGAGCAACCTGCCGATCCATCCAAACTTCGTGCCGCTGCTGCAACGGCTGTTGGGGTTCCTGGCACCGGATGCAGACTCCAACGCTCTTGCCCTTGAGCCCGGAGGGATTTTTCAACTCAAGGTCAGCCCCGATCTCGCCGGGCGCGAGTTGACCGCGATCACCCCGGCGAGTGATGGCAATCCCCGTCCAGCAGGGAAGGTCGAACTGGTGAACCAAGAGGCGGTCGTCCGGTCTCGGGACACCGCAAAGACGGGTTCGTATCGGTTTTTCGTCTCTGGCTTGGAGGCACCGGTCGCCGCCTTTGCCGTTCAGTTGGATGCGAAGGAATCCGATCTACAAACGCTGGCACTCGAGAAGTTGGCAGTGCTGGGTTCCGATACCCCGATGGCTGCGAATGATGCTGTCACGCCGCCAGCACCGGTCCGCCGTGAGCTTTGGATTTTCTTTCTCTCCGCCGCATTCGTTGTCGCGCTCATCGAAATGGGACTTGCCCACCGCTTCAGCTTCTCAAAATGATGAATCTGCTTATCAACCGTCTGTTTCCAAATCCTCCGGGTGGCAGCCTGGAGTCGACGATCGGGTATGAGGGACTCAGTTGGGGGTGGGCGTTTTTTCTGTTTCTTGTTTTAGGTGGGGTGATCTGGTGGCTGTACCGCTGGGGGGCGGCGGCTTTTACCAAGCGGCAGCGTTGGGTCCTGACCGGACTTCGACTCGCGCTGGTTGCTGTATTTCTCTGCCTGCTCGTGAAGCCGGTCGTCCTGATCACACTCAACGAGCCTGTGCGTGAGCGACTACTGGTGCTTATCGACACAACCCAGAGCATGGAGATTCCAGACCAGCGGGAGTCAGACGAAGACCTCAACCGTGCGGCCATCGCCGCCGGGACCATCGCGCCGGATACCAAACTCAGCGCCCCAGCGCCCGGCGGAATGGAGGCTTGGCAGAATGCTTCGCGGGCAGAAATACTCAGGGCGCTTGCCGCCAACGACCGCCTCTCGCTGTGGCCCCGGCTGCAGAAAAAGGCGGATCTCGATTTCTTCAGCTTCGGACGTGAGTCCGGAAAGTTGGGCACCATCGGCTCGTCCGCCAATGGAACAATCACGACAGCAGAAGCGAAAACATTTTTTGACGCATTGCAGTTTTCCGCCGATGCGACCGCTCTGGGGGACTCTTTGCGAGAGGCCCTGGAGGAAAACCGTGGTCGTCCGTTGGTCGGAATCCTGATGCTCTCCGATGGCGCGAACAATACCGGGACACCGCCGGTGGAAATTGCAGACATGGCGAAGCAGGATGGAGTGCCGCTCTATCTCTATGGAATCGGCATCGTGGGGCCAAAGGATATCATCGTGCGGGAAGTGGCCGGACCGCGCGGTGCGTTCGTGAAGGAGCGCGCCGAGTTTGCCGTGAAGGTTCGTGCACCGGGGTTCACCGGCCGCCCGGTCAAGCTCCTCCTTAAGGCCGACGGACAGGTCGTTGATGAGAGCATGGTCACGCTCGCAGCAGAGGGCGAGTCCGAGTTCCGCCTGGGCTTCGAACCTCAGGAAAAGGGGGAGGTGAATATCGAGGCTTCGATTGAGCCGCTTGAAGGTGAATCGTCGAAGGACAACAACATCGCCCAAACAAAAGTCCGTGTCCTCGACAACCAAGTCCGTGTCCTCTATCTCGACCAAGAGCCACGTTGGGATTTCCGCTACCTGCTTTCAACACTCCAACGGGATCCGCGCCTGGCAGTGAGCGCTGTGCTTTTCGATGGTGGAGCGGATCTCGCAGATGAACCGGACAGCCCGTTCCTGAAAGGTTTTCCAGCCGACCGCGCGGACTTTGTCTCAAACGAGATCCTCATCCTTGGTGACGTGGACCCCGATGCCCTCGGGGAGGAGAACATGAAGTTGATCCGGGAATGGGTTGGCGATCTTGGCGGTGGACTGATCTTCCTGACCGGCCCCAAAAATAATCCGTTCCGCTATGCGGGCACGCCACTGGAGCCACTCCTGCCAGTGAAGCTGATACCCGACCTCACGGAGGAGCAACGGACGGAGCGCAGCCGGGAACCATTTCCACTCAAGCTCACCACGATGGGCGAGTATTCTCCGCTCTTGCGACTGGCCGACGAAAACCTGGAGAACCGCCAGATCTGGAATTCATTCCCGGGGGCCCGCTGGACCGCCCGTGTCGCGGGGGCTCAGCCGACGGCGCAGGTGTTTCTGGTGGATACCAATCCCGACCATGCCACGGAGGGCGAGCTCATGCCGGTGATTGCGCAGCAATCCTACGGTCAGGGGGCTGTGATGTATTTTGGATTCGATGAGACCTACCGCTGGCGGAGCCGGGTGGGGGAAAAGTATTATTCGAAAATCTGGAATCAGATCATCCAGAACTTCTCGCTCGACCGCCAGCTCGGTGCCTCAACCCGCACCCAGATCAAAGCCGACCGTCCGGAATACATGGTTGGCGACAAGGTTGTCATTTCCGGCAAGCTGTTCACGTCGGGATTTGCTCCACTCAAGGAAGCCACCGTTCCCGGCACGCTGCGATTTAGCGGGATGGAGGCCAAGGAACGATCCGAAGAGTTACGGCTAATCGCGGTGCCCGATCAGCCGGGAAGTTTTCAAGCCAGCTTCACTGCGCGCGAGGCAGGCACCTACCACTACTCGACACTCATGGATCCGAAAGCGGTGCTCCAGATCACGGTCGTCCCACCCCGACTTGAGCAAACAGAGACAGCGATGGATGCCTCGCTTCTCGAGGCCATGGCTGGGGCCTCGGGCGGACGGTTCCTGCGGGAGGAAAATCTCAACGAGCTCCCGGATCTCATCGCGACGCGTGGAGCAACAGTGCCGACTTTTAAAAAACGCGAACTATTTTACTCTCCCTGGTGGATGCTTGTGTTGGTCGTCCTGGCCTGCACGGAATGGCTCCTACGACGACTTTGGCAACTCCGATGAACGCTCATATTCATAGATTGACAGCCTCCCTGCGTCCGACCCACCGGACGAAGGAGCGTCGCGCCGAGCGATCCATGCCCCATGCACTGCCGCAGGCCATAGCCAAGCGCTTGCAGGCGCTCAGCCATCGGACGCTGTTGGTGTCGTGGGCGGAGGGGATTCTTTGGATACTCATCGCCGCCTGTTCACTCGCCCTCGTTCAGGGGATGCTTGATTGGCTGTTTGACCTCTCGCTTCGGGTGCGTGCGGCTTTTCTTATGGCCGACTTCGCAATCCTCGGGCTTCTCTTTTTTCGGTTTGGTATTTCTCCGTGGTGGAACCGTCTCACTCCGGATGAGGCGGCGCTGCGTGCCGAGCGGCAGTGGCCGGCCCTGCGCACCGGGCTGATCTCAGCCGTCCAGCTGGCGCGTCGTCCGGATGGTTCTCCGGCCCTCGTCGAGGCGATGCTTGCACAGATGGCCAGACGCATCGCACCTTTTGATCTCCGAGGGGCCGTGCCTTGGGTGCAGCTCAAACGCTTGTGTCTTGTCGCCGTGGCCGCGTTGCTCCTGACCGGAGGCCTGATGTTCGCATTCGCTCCAAAGAGCCTGCTGCTTCTCGAACGGATCGCCCTGCGGAATGTTCCGTTGCCCACGGAAACCATGGTTGCGGCGATCAGCGGCAACTTTTCCATTCCGGTTGGCCAAAGCATCGAACTCTCTGCCCGTGCCACCGGGGTCATCCCACGCTCCGGGCGCATCGAGATCGTGTATGAAGGCCGTCGCCCGGAGAGGGTTACTGTGACGCCGAAGGCCTCAAGTCCCGACGTTTTTTCCCTCCAACTTCCAAATATCCAGCAACCGCTGACGTATCGGTTTTATCTCAATGATGGACGCGGTGAGGAATGGCATGTCGAGTTGATCCATCCACCTGTCGTCAGCGAAATCGCTTTCGAAGTGACTCCCCCGGCCTATACGAAGCTGATGCCAACTCCCCTTTCCGCCGGCAGTCTCACGCTTCTCGCAGGAAGTCAGCTTGGGATCTCCGGAAAATCCAATGCGCCTCTTGGCAGTGCACGTCTTGTCACCGAAGGTGAGGAACGCACGGTTCCGATGAAGCCACAGGGATCGGACCAAAGAGAGTTCCAAGCCACGCTGGATGTTCCTCCCAAAGGACTCGAAGGGTTTCGGATTGAACTGACAAACCAGCGGGACGTGGTTTCGCAAAACAACACGGTCTATGCGGTTACGGTTGTCCCGGATAAACCGCCGGAGATCCTCTTTGCCGAAGGACAGCCGGAAAAAATGAACCTGATCACCACCCAGCTCCCGCGTCGAAGGTTCGAGGTGCGTGATGATTTTCAGGTGCAGCAGGTGTTTCTTTGCGTCCAACCTCTCTCTTCGCTTGGCGAGGGCGAGGAGCCGAATCCAGAAAAAGCAAAACTCATCCCGATCCCGGTTCCGCAGGCCTCCGCGAGGCTCGCCGTCGATTTTGAATGGAAGGATCCCGAGAAATCCGTTGACTGGGCGGAGGGCCAGTCGTTCACCTGCTGGATCAAGGCGGTGGACAACAATGACGTCACCGGCCCAGGGATCAGCTACAGTGCCCCCTGGCAATGGTCGGTGGTTTCCCTGCAAACTAAACGCGAGGAACTTGCCGATCAGTTGAGAAGGCATGCCGAGTCAATCAAGGATCTCTCGGGAGTGCAGGAAAGCGTGCGAAAGGATCTCGGAGAGTGGCTCAAACAAGAAAAAACCAAATGAAAACAAACTCCTCAACCCGCATGGCGGGCACGTTCATCCCTCTGCTGTTTGCGCTGACACTGTCGGCGTTCGCACAGGAGACTCAACAAAGCGAAGCCTATCGGGCCAGCATGGCCCAGAGCGATGTGAAACGCGACACAGCCGCGATTGAAGCCGGACTCATCGAGATCCGGGATCAAATGCGCCAGCTCATGCCCGAGGATGTGGGCACTGTCGATGCGGCGATCCGTCGGATCCGCGAGCTTTCCCGTGAGGAAATGGATGCCGCCGTCGCCGCCTTGCAGGAGGCAAGCAGGAGCACAGATGCGAAGCTCCAAACGGAAAAAATCGCCGGAGCCCTCCGCAACCAGAGCACGGTCAGCACCGCGCTCAAGCAGCTCTCGGTCAACCTTCAGGCCAAAGAGAGTATGGCCAGCCTCGCAAAGGAGCTCACCAATCTCGTTCGGCGACAGGTTTCTACCTATCTGGAAATCGCCCGTCTTGGCCGGATCCATCAGGTTCCCGAGGACCTTCGCAACCAGCACCAGGAGCGGTATCAGGTCGCCAACGAGGACCAAAAAGTGATCTCGGCCGACCTCAATCTCCTACTCCGCAAAATGGATCAGATAGGAAAAGATTTCGAGGGCCATCCTGAGAACGCCCTCGTTCAGGCCGCGGCAGTGGCGGTGGCGGGGAATCTGGGAAACTCCGCCGATCAGGCCACTCAGCTAACCACCACCGGCCCCTTCCGCGAAGTCGCCCCAGTACAGGAACAGATCCTTCGCACCCTCGTCAAAATGCAGCAGGAACTTGCATCAGAGAACAACCCGCTCGACAAGCTCCGGGCGGCTTCCGCAAGGCTGAAACACGCTGCTGAAGATCAAAAGGAAATCGTCAATGCCGTTCAATTGATCGGAGAGCGCCAGGATCTCAAGCGGGATGAAAAGCGTCTGCAAGCCAGCCTCGGTGATGAGGTCGTAGCCGTTCGTTTCGAAATCGAACCCTTGAACAACCTGGCCACCGACCAGTTGCTGGCAACCCAGGAAGCCATCGACAAGTCCCTCCTGAATTTCATCCGCATGTGGGAGGAACACATGGACGCCCGTGTCAATACTCAAGAAGCCCAGCGCACACTTGATGCCGCCATCGTCACGCTCTCTAATCTGATCGCCCAACTCGAAAAAGACACACCCGAATCCCTCACCGCGCTTGCTGCCCAACTGGACCAACTGCAGCGTGAAGTCGCCACCGCAGCCATGCAGCAGGCCCAAACAGCCCGGCAGCCACTGATGCCGCAGTCACCACAAATCCAGGCCATGCGTGACCGGGTGAACAATTTCCAGCAACGTGCGGTGGCGATCTCTCCCGCTGCTGCCGGGTTGCTCGCCGCAGCCGCCAACCAGGTTCCCACTGTCACCCCGGCGGCGCAAATGGAGGCTGCTCAAAAACTGGCTGAGGCCTCCAGGGAATTGCTCAAGCAAAAAAACGAAGTCGCAGCACTCGCCCAGGCCGGGTCGGAAATCGCGCAGGCGGAGGACCTGATCGAAAAAGCTCAGGAAAATCTTGAGGATAACAAAACGGCCCAGGCAACGAACCAGCTCAAGGCGGCGCTGGAAAAGGCTGCCGCCGCCGAGAAGGCCACCAAAAATTCTGCACCTGAGGCAGCGGAGGCTCTCGCAGAGGCCGGAGAGGAGTTGGAAAAGGCCAATATGGATGCTGCGCAAACCAAAGCCGAAGAAGCCGGAGAGAAGGCCGCCGCAGCCGCCGAGGCCCTCGCCAAGGCAGAAGCAGGAATCCAGGAAGCCATGGCCCGGCAGCCGGGCATGGCACAAATTGCCATGAAGATGGGTGCTGGAACGGAGATCAGTGCGGAGAATCAAGGGAATGGACCGCAGATTGATTCCGAGGGCAATGGTGGCACGGGCCCCACGGGCGACAACCTCACCGGAGCCGGAGACATCGGCGGCCCGGTCGAAGTGCTCACCGGTCTCACACCGCAGGATCGCGAAGCGGTGGCCGCCTTTCAAAGCGAAAAGCCACCGCACGAGTATCTTCCCGCAGTTCAGCAATACTACAAAAACATCGCCGACGGAGCCGGACTATGAAAACAGATCCCACCCACGATTGGTGCGAAATATCGCTAAAAAGGAATACAAAAATTCCTGGCCACAGAAGTCGGCAACATCCTCTCCCGCCGGGGAGTTCTGTTTGTTGCCATTTCAAGCATTTGCCGACCAGGGTCGTTCGCCGTGCCATTCTCCTCTCCCCTTGTATTCTGGCCGGACTCGCTCTATTCACTGCGCCCGCTCATGCCGCGGACGAAGACTCCATGTTCGGGTCTGCCAAGCGCACCGCCGGGGCTCTGATTGGCATCCTTTACGATTTCAAGCAGGATCAGAAACGCGAAAAAATTGAGATGACCAGCCGACTATTCGAGCATGCGGCGGCTCAGTTTGTCGAGAGCGGATACGATGAGGGACAAATCAACAAGTACTACCGGGTTCCCCGCGCGCTCTACACGACCGAACTGCAGATTCCGACGATCAATGCCAATTCTGCTCCCAAGGCCTTCGGGGTCGAAGAAACCGTGGACCCCCAAAAATGGCTTGTCCACTACAAAGGGCAAATCGCGGCTCCGGAAGACGGACATTACCGCTTCCTGGGGGACTCGGACGACTTTGTTGTTGTGGCCATCAATGGCAAAACCGTGCTCGTGGCCGAAATGCCGGGAACCCCATTGGGGATCAAATGGCTTGCGAAAGAAGGCGCGCCCAGGCCCTATCAGGCGGGAGGTGATTGGATCCATTTTCGTGCCGGTGAACCGGTCGATATCGATATCGTCACCGGCGAATCTCCCGGCGGTCAATACCGTTGCATCCTCGACATCCAAAAGCGCGGGGAGGAACCAGTCCCATTCCAGCTCTCGGTGAGCAAAGAGACCCCGTCCGGCGCCCGCCCGTGGCGCGGAATTCCATAAAAGGATTTCGGGGTACCTGGTTTTCTAAAGGGGAGTTGGCTGATACACCCGGACGTAGTCCACTTCCATCGATTGGGGAAAGGCGGTTTTCGGAGAGGGCGGTCCCGGCCAGGTGCCTCCGACAGCCACATTAAAAATAATAAAAAATTTCTGATCGAATGGTGCCGGGAACTTTTCGCTTCCGGCGGTGTGCCATTGCGTTTGTGTTTGATAAAGCTGATCGTCCAGATACCACCGGATTTCGCCTTCCTCCCATTCGAGGGAAATGACGTGGAAGTCGCTGCTGACGTCACCCGAAGGAAGGGTTACCTTGTCGCCGGTGTGTGTGTTCCTCGGCCAGTTGTCTCCGTAGTGCAGCGTGCCGAAGATCGTTGTCGGCTTGTCGCCGACGACCTCGGCGATATCGATTTCTCCGCTGCGTGCCCAGCCGCCATAAACACTCTCTTCGGGCATCATCCAAAACGCCGGCCACATTCCCTTGCCCTTGGGGAATTTGATCCTTGCCTCCACGCGGCCATATTTGAAGGAAAACTTGCCCTTCGTCGTCATCCGGGCCGACGTGTATTGTTTGTTGTTGTATTCTTCCTTGATGGCGGTGATGACGAGGTTGCCGCCTGCGAGATGGGCGTTTTTTGCGTGGTCGGTGTAAAACTGCAACTCCCCGTTGCCGCCACCGTCGCCGTTAACCTCAAACACCCATTTGGATGCATCGATGGCGGAGTCGTTGAATTCGTCCGACCAGACGAGCTTCCAGTTTTTGTTCACGGTTTTTGAGCCGTCCCGCGAGGTCTGGCTGCCAGCGGTTCCCGGGTTCAGCGAAAACTGAGAGGTCGGAGGTGAGGGAGATGCTTTGGGTTGGAGTGTTGAAGCGGGTGTGGTCGAACTCATGGGCGGGGAAGCCAGGGGGGTTGCCGCTGGTTTGGGTTGGGGTTTGACAACTGGTTTTGCCGTTGCCGATGCGGGTTGCTGGTGAACCAGATCCGCGGGAATTTGTACGATCCCGATTCTGCCGTTTGGCAGCTCTGCCCTGACCGTTGCTATGCCGTTCGCGGCTTCAAACACCGTCACGGTTTGACCAGCGGCGAGTTGGACCTCTTGGCCGCCGACGACGACCGTGAAGCCCTTGACCATCTGGCCCTGCTTCGGCTGACTTTGTATCGCCGGCGCCAACCAGAGGATTCCCAATGTCAGCAGGAGATATTTGTGATTCCTTAACATGGGCGGCGATTAGTCCTTGAGCAGGAAAGATGCAATCGAGTGGGCCGGGAGCTCGGTTCCCGCAATGTTTGCGCCATCGTCCAATCGGATGGTTGCGGCTGCATTGCCGGGATTGCAGACGACGGTGACGACACTTCCATCAATATTCCGGTAGGCGGTGGCTTCCACGGTCTCGCTGGTGGTCGCGCAGAGCACCCTGCGGGCACCTGGACGGATGAAGCGCGAGAAATGCCCGATGTAATAATACGAGCTCTGAAACAGAACCTCATTGGTTTTGGTGTCCGCAAGGATCGGGGCGCTGCAAAGGTTGCCGACATGATTCGGCCCGCCGGTCTCATCGAGCAGGAGATTCCAGTCAACCCAGCCCTCGGTCCAGCGGTTCAGGTCGTTGATGATCGATCGTGCATAGCGTTCACCCAGCGCCCACTCCCCGGTATGCGGCCCGCCTTCCTGGCAGCCTTCGGTGAAGAGGAGATGTTTGTCCGGCCAGGCGTCGTGCAGAAGTCGTACGTTGTCGAACTTGTCCGGCCCATACCAGTGGAAGCCGGCTCCCCAAATGTATTTGGTTGCCGCCGGATCGTGATAGGCGACCCGCGCCCGGTGAATCAGGTGGTCGCGGTTGTGGTCCCAGAGAATGACCTTGATGCGGCCAAGCCCGGCCCTCTCCAATGCCGGGCCAAGATGGTCGCGTACAAAGTCGCTCTCCTCCTGGGCGGTGTAGAGGCACGAATCCCATTTCTGTGTTGCGGCCGGCTCGTTCTGAACGGTGATTCCCCAGATCGGGACACCCTCGTTTTCCATCTCCCGAATATATCTCACATAGTATTCCGCCCAGGCCTCGCGGAATTCCGGTTTCAACTTTCCGCCGCCATTCATTTTTCCGGTCGTCTTCATCCATGCCGGAGGCGACCACGGGGACGCAAAGATCAGCATGCCTTCTTTGCAGAGAGCCGCAGCCGCATGGATCATGGGGAGCACAGCCTGCTTCTCCCGCTCCAGAGAAAAGCTCTCAAGCGCCACGTCGCCATCCCTCTCCACACTCGCATAATTTCCCAGCGAAAAATCGCAGCTGTTGATGTGCGTCCGGCAGAGCGTGTAGCCAAGCCCGTCCACCGGATCGAAGCAGGCCTTGAGGACGCGTTCACGATTCGTCGGACCCAGCTTGTTCAGCGTGACAGCGGACGCCTCCGTGAAGGCCCCACCGAATCCCAGATGCGTCTGAAACGCAACCGCACTGTCTGTCAGAATTGAAACTTCGGCCTCCGGCCCCTCCGCGTGAACAGCCAGCGGCTCCTGTTCGGTCAGCCGGTTCGCTGAGTCGCGTGAGGTCAGAAAATATCGGAGGTTGCTTGTCATGGAACTGGAGTTCGGAAAGGAGGAATTGTCGGATGACCGGGGAGCGGCTTCAGCATGACACGGACCCAATGCACCAAATCCCGAAGCACCCCCGACCGCTTCCCACTTGCCGGATATGACAGATAGGATGAAATATTTTCTCGCCATCGTCAATGCAATATTATGCAATTATGTATCTTTCTCTCCGATGAAAATATCCCCCCTCTACCTTTCGGTTTTTTCCGCATTCGCTTTGACATCCCTGGTTGTTGCCGATGATACCGTCATCGTTCCCTGTGACCGTCCGGTGAAAAGCCCCAAGCGCGGGGTCTGCTTGAACGAGGCCGATGCCAAAGACTTCCTTGCCCTCGCTCCGGGAGTCTCCTGGTATTATACATGGCATTTTACCGACACCGTGCCTGCCCCTGAAGCCGCTAAAATCACGTTTCTTCCCATGGTTTGGGGAAACCGGGAAGCCGATCTCAAGGGGCTAGCCGAGTATCTGAAATCGAACAAACCGCCCTATGTGCTTGCCATCAACGAGCCGAACCTCAAGGACCAGGCCTTCATCGATCCGCAGACAACGGCGGAGCTTTATCTGAAAATCAAGGCGATCGCCGACAAATACAACATCCCCGTTGTCGGACCAAACATGGCCCTCGGTTCTGGAGAAGATGCCAGCATCACGGCCATGGATCCCATAGAGAAAAAGAACATCACCTACACCTTCCAAAATGCGTTTTTGAAGGCATTCCTGTTCTATCTCGGGAAAACCGAGGTTTATGCGCTGGGCTCGCACACCTATGGGAACTTCGGGGAACTCAAATGGCTGACGGAGACGATGCCAGAAGAATTCCACTGCCCGGTCTGGATCACAGAATTCGCCGACTGGCATGCTCCCGACGCGGAGGCCGAGATCGACCACATGATCCAGTCCGTGGACCTCATGGAACGGAACCCGAAGATCGAAGGCTACGCGTGGTTCAAGGAACGGGTGAAGGACAACCCCAAGCTCAGCCTCCTCGGAGACAAACCGGGAACGCTCACCCCGCTTGGCGAGGCCTACGTCAACATGCCGGTCCACGACCCTTCTGTTTATTACAGGCTGCCCGGCCGCCTCCAACTCGAGTCCTACACGGCCATGGAGAAGGTTGATATTGCCCGCACAAAAGATGCGGACGGATTCCTCGAAGTCATGGTGCTCGATGAGAAAGCGCACCTCGACTACCAGGTCTTCGCCGACACCGCTCAGACGTTCACCGCTGCTCTGCGCCTGGCCACCACTAAAGGCGCAAAAATCGAACTCCTGTCCGGAGATCAGGTCATTGCCGCCTTCACGGCCCCGACCACAGGATGGCAGACCCTGACCGCCCCGGCGCCTCTCCCGGCCGGAAAATCCACCTTCCGCCTCCGCTCGGATAGCGCCGCCCGGCTGAATTGGATCGGGTTTTCTGAGAAACCTTAAGCCCGAGGCACGGCGCTTTGCCAACGCGGGATCGAAATCGGGCGATTACAAATCGCCACTCCTGCGGATCTCCCGTTTCGTGAGGCCATCCGGTTTTCTCACAGTTTGGGGTCGCTGAAATTTATCCCGCAGTGGTACGGGAAAAATTCCCAAAAATATATATTGACGCCTGAGAGAGGATGGGGTTATGAATTGAATGTGCATTAAATTGCACTATAAAAACAATTCACCCCTCAACAAACATGAAAAACACAGCTTCTTTGCTGGCAGTCTTCTTTATCGGGTTTTCTGCTGCATCGGCCGCACCCATTATCGCCTACACCGAAGGCGGAACCTCCACCAGCGCTGCTGGAACGGGACTCGTGGGCTTCAACTTCACAGTCAACACCGACATCAGTGTCACCCAACTGGGTTGGTATGGTGAGGCTGTGGGAGGCGGAGACACTCCCTGGGTTGCCATTTATAACACGGCCAATTCAGCAACGCCGCTGGCCTCGATCACAACCGGCTTCACAACAACTCCGGGCTGGCAGTATCAGTCGCTCGTCACACCCATCACGTTGACGACGGGAAACACCTATCAAGTTGTTGCCACGCTCTATTGGACACAAAAGTTCGATCCAGCCAGCTTTAGCTACGGGACTGAAATTAACGCAGTCGGATTCACTACCCCGGGCGGATGGGGCGGGTGGGGCACCCCATTGATGGCCACCAACGGAATCACATCCACCCCGAGCCTTGCAGCAAATTTCCAATACGATCCGGTCCCCGAGCCATCGACATGCGCCCTTCTCATGATCAGCTTGGGTTCTGTTATGTTTTATCGTCGCCGCCCAGCGGCCTGAGTACATGTTTTGGATGGGGAAAATGTTCACCAAGCGGGGGATGATTTATCCCCCGCTTTTTGTTTTTGCCCTGGCAGTCCCGGCGTTTGCTGGAACATCCACTTATAAGCTGGATTTTGGGACGGCAACCAGTCCGCTGGCCGAGGGGTTCCAGGTGGGAGAGGCTGTTTCTCTCAAGGAGACATGCGATCCGGCTTTCGTTGTGGCAGACGAGAAAGGGGACCATCCCATTGAGATCGCTTTCAAAGGAGCGGTCGGCGGGTTTTCTTTGGGAGATGAGAGCAGACCCCTGACAACAGACGGGATTTACACTTTTAAAAACCAGCCCGAAGAAGGCATGGAAGCCTCCAACTCCAACGATCCGATCAATATTGAATTTGTGATCAATGCTCTGCCAGTGGGGTCGCTTGTGACCCTCTATGGGATGAATGCGTGGAACGGTGAGGGGCGTTCGGCCTTCCTTTCGCTGGGAGATTCCGGAATGGTCGATCTTGCCCCGAGCACAGAACCAAAGCCAGCCGCGACCAACTTTGATTCCTTTGTCCTTGTTGCCGCGCAGCAGAAAGTGGGGGCTGACGGCAAGCTGCTCGGGGTCTTCTCGAACTCGGATGGATCCAAGCCGCGGGCCGAAGGCCAATGGGGTGGGCTGATCCTGATCGTCGAGGCGCCCTGACTTAAGGTATCGGCGGAACTCCCTTCATGCGCTCACCCTATGAACCGCTTCCTCTTCTCAACCTGCCTCCTTGGCATTAGCTTTTCCGTCTTTGCACAATCCCCTGTTCCAATTGGAAAGGGTTCCTACGCTGCGTCGCCGCCCTCTGAGGCTGACGAAAAACGCAAGGGAGACAAGGCTGCCAGCATGGATGCCTGGCCAATCGCGATCGATCCCTCCGTGGCGGACCTGCCTGTTCCCACCAACCAGTGGTGGACGAATCTGATAACCCGTCCGTTCACAGGAACTGTCTGGCCCTATCCTCTCGCCGTGCGTCCGGAACCGTCTGGCGTCCGGGTCTTTTTTCCAATCGACTGGAACGAAGGCGGAAACGACATGCTCCTCGAACATCCCCTCGCCATCCGTGCAGACTCAGGTATTGGCCTCGTGCGCCCCGACCTGTTGATTACCGACTTCGAAGGCAAGTCTTACCCCGACGGATGGTCCACCACCGGGGAGGCCTTTGGAGACGGGCCTTCAACAGGGCCGGTGGAGGGACAGAGTCCGGTTGAGGGATATGCGGGAAAATCGTTTGCAAATTCCCATCACCAAGGCGACCGCTCGGTCGGCGACCTGACATCTTCGCCGTTCAAAATCGAGAGAAAGCGGATCCAGTTTCTTGTGGGCGGCGGAAAAAATGATGAATCTCTCGGAGTCCGTCTCCTGGTTGATGGGTCCACCGTCCGGCAGGCGGTTGGCATTGATCGCGAGCGTCCTGTGACTGCGTCGTGGGATGTTGAAGAATTCCAAGGGAAGGAAGCCCGGATCCAGATTTTTGATGAGGCTACCGGCGGATGGGGGCACGTGATGGCCGATCAGTTCGTGCAGACCGACCGCGACGCACCGCCCCCCGATGCCGGCGGCGATGAAACAACAACCTTTCGCGCCAGGGACTGCAAGGCTCTCCGCTGGGGAGACTGGTCGCTGACCCTCCGAATGACGGGAGACAAATCCGAAGGCGAATTTCTGGACGTCACGCTCGGGCGGGGGATGCCGTATTGCTGGGTGGATTTTCATGAGGCTGCGGCGGTCATCGAAACATTCCGCGACGCCTCGTTCGAAACCCCTGATGGCCGTGAGGCGATCTTCCCGCTGAACTCCGACCGTGTGATCGTTTCCTTTCCGGACCGCAAGTTTGTCGTCTTCGCGCCTCCGGGCTCGGTGATCCTGCGCGACGGCCCGCGGCTGCGTTTTCAATTTTCCGGCGCGCTCCGCCGGCTTACCGTTTCGCCCCTGCTTGATGGGCTCAATCCGGAGTCCCTTGCTGCCGCCGCGATGACCCCGCCACTCGACACACGGATCTCGTGGACATATGATCCAGAGTCCGCGGCCATCCAGACTCAATGGAATCTGACCCTGGATGGTGAAGGCAAATCCATGGTTCAGGGCTGGTTGCCCCACCATTATCGGGAGGGTAAATCGGACACGGTTTTCGACGGTCCGGTGTTTGAGACCCCCCGCGGCAAAATGCGGTGCGCCTCGGGAACGAATTTCCAGTTTCAATTTCCCTTTCAGGGAATCCTTCCGGCTCTTCCGGCTCCCAAGACTGGGGATGGGTTCGACGCGGCCCGGATGACCGGATACTTGAAGGCCTTCACGGAGAAATGGAAGTATGGTGGGGATACGTACTGGGGAGGGAAAGATCTGCTGCGTGCCGGGCAATGCCTTGATATCGCCACAACCACTGGACAGACCGCCATTGCCGAGGACCTGCGCGTGAAACTCCACGATGCACTTGCCGACTGGTTCACTTACACACCCGGCGAATCCGAACATTATTTTGCGCGCTACAATCGCTGGAAAGCGCTCATTGGATTCCGGGACAGCTATGGATCGTTCCAGTTCACGGACAACCATTTTCATTACGGCTATTTCACAATGGCCAGCGCCCTGCTTGCTCGACACGATCCGGAATTCCTTCCCGCCTTCGGTCCCATGGCGACGCTCGTGGCCAAACAATACGCCAACTGGGATCGCAATGACCGTGAGTTCCCGTTCCTGCGCACGTTCGATATCTGGGAAGGGCACTCGAATGCCGGCGGGTTCGGGGGAGGAAACGGGAACAACCAGGAATCCAGTTCCGAGGCGATGCAATCGTGGGCCGGGCTCTTTCTCCTTGGCTCTGCACTCGGCGACAACAGCATGAGGGACACAGGCGCCATGGGCTTCGCGATGGAACGCGCCGCCACGATGCAATACTGGTTCAACTATTCCGCATGGAAAGAGGGCCCCGAAGCGTCAAACTGGCCGCCTGCCTACAAACACAGCGTGGGGGGAATCATCCAATCCGCAGGTCAGGCCTTTGCGACCTATTTCTCCGGCGATCCCGCCTGGATCTACGGGATCCAGTGGCTTCCAGTCTCGACAGTCCTCGACTACCTCGCAATCGACCCCGCCTTTTCCAAGTGGCTTTACGAACAGATGTGGGAGGAACGGGCCGCCTGGCTGCCAGGCCATAACACGCGTCGGCAAAAAGAGGCGACCGATCGCAACCAGACGTTCAAGGCGGAGGAAAACACGATGGCATCCATCGGGCCAGCACTGGGAAATGTCCTACTCGGATACCAACTCCAGTTTGACCCCGCCGGCATGCTTGCGGAACTCGACCCGCTTTGGGCTTCACGCGACCCGGTGGGCATCGATCCTAACGGAGCAACCATCAACTACTACCTTGCCCATGCCAACCTTTCCCTCGGCCCACGCCAATGGGACTGGAGCGCTTCCCCACCCACCGCCGCTGTGTACAAAAACCCGGCACCCGGGGCTCTCACATTTGTTGCACTCAACTATTCCGACAAGCCGGTGGTCGTGACTTTCAAAAACAAGGGGGTTGACTCAGGAACCCTGCAGGTCCCCGCTGGAAAACTAATTTCCAGCGGGACCCTTGTCCCAAGGACTGGAACACCGCCGTGACCCTGCCAGTATCAATATCAAGAAGCGAGCGGGAACTTTATCGCTCTGAGGAACCTCAAAAGAAAACGATCAATGAGGTGAGCCCGCCGTCGAGGGTTTCAGGGAAACATGGTCGAGATAGAGAACGGACTCCCTGTCATTTGGGTTATTGAGGCTTCCCCCCTCGAGATCAAAAAAGATCCGGACACGGTCCGCTTCGGCAGGCGCGGTCAACTCCATGGAAAACTCCTCATAAAACCCATCCTTTCCAACAGAGCCCGCAAATCCGGTGAGCTCGGTCGAGCCGACCGGGAGATTCGATTCATCCAGCCATTCGAGCTGGTAGCGCGGGCTTACGGTGGTGAAAAATCCATCTGGCGTCGTCGAGAAGAACGAGAAGATGTAGGCGGTTCCCGGCGTGATAGAACTTTCCGGGGTCAACTGCTCGACAGCAATTCGCCCGGGCCCTGTGCCTGGACCACCATCATTTTTATCTCCATTGTCTGTGGTCACCGAGAGCACAAGGTGAACAGTCCCCTCGTTAGGAGCGTCCTTTGACAGGCTGAGGCTTTGGGTTCCAAAACCAACCTTGCTTACCCAACCGTCCGGCGCCCCGAGCTCATCGTTCTCGAATCCGCCGTTTGTGAGGATCTGATCCGCCCGGGCAGAAATGCTCAGCAGGAGTAGAAGGAGAAGGGTGCGTTTCATTTTGGGAGAATGGGAGGTCAGAAAAAACAATGGCCGGTTTTTACAACCGGCCATTGCACCCCCAAGAATTAAATAGTGGAAATTAAGAACGACGGCGGCGGAGCATGAACGCCGCACCGAGTCCGCCAAAGAGCAGAGCGAGGCTGGTCGGTTCGGGAACCTGAGACACCGAAAAGTTATCCATTACGACGAGGTCCGAGTTCTTGCGAACTCCAGCGTAAAGGGTTGTGTCGCCATATAGACCCGCGTTGATCATTGCCGCGTTTGACACAGTCGTCCCCACCTGCGAAAGCACGCCCCCGGCAGCTGTTGCGTTAAATAGCGACACCGAAGCCGAGAACGTGTCCGCCGTCGCTGTCTGTGTCAGTGTATATGAGAGCTGATACCAAGCGTTATTCGTCAGGGTCAATGCTGATCCCGTTGTAATGGCGGAGTTATTACTTCTAAGCTGGAGAACAGCGCCGCCACTGGAGGTAAGCCGCCCAGAAAGATCACCAGCACCTGTGAAGTTTCCGGAAGTCGCTCCGGTGAACCCAATCTGAGGTGTGGCGAAACCAGGCGCGGTGCCATATTGGAAAAAGATGCTTGCCGTCGTGCTAAGCGATGTAACGTCAAACGAGGTGTCGATGCGGATCACGGTTTGATCACCGGTCCAAATCCATCCCTGTGAGTTGTTTAGCGCACCGTTCGCCGTGATTTGAATTGCAGTGTTGGGATTGCTATAGCGTGAGGTGTAGGTCGCATCGTTAACAGCGTTTCCAGGTGTGTAACTGTTGAAGTCATCGAAGATCGCAGCGGCTTGAGCCGAAGCAATGGTCACAAGTATGGGGGCAATCAGGAGGAGTTTTTTCATAGTAGGTTTTTTAAGTTGGTGATTTCCAAGGGGAGGTGAAATGGAGGCTCTGAAGTCTCAATTACTTCCTGAGTGTAAAAATGCGCCTGCTTCCCCTGAATGTCAATGCAATTTTATGCATTTTTTTAGAAATAATTTAAACATCCCCAGAGTTCACCTCTCGGATGGTGGTGCAGACCATAAATGCGATGATGTGCCCAAAATCACCCGCGCCTGTTACGAATCCTACGATCACCTGATGACACGGAATGCCCCGGCACCGTGCTAAGTCAGAAGGCGTAAAACGAGCTTCGGGCATGCTTAGAAGCAGTACCCCAACGTCAGTGCTTATTCACCTTTGGGTGCCCCAAAATATTTTGCTCTGTGGGCCTCGCCTTCCTTCAACTGCTGCAAAAGCTCTGGGGGCAAATTCTGAACGGTTGTGGGAGCTGTCTGGAATTTATAGGTCCGCTTCTGGTCCAGCGCAAGGTAGCTGACAGGCAGCCTGGTCGTGGCATCAATAAATGCCGTGGTTCGTTCAGGAAAAGCCAGATCCTCATTGGCGCTTAAGACTTTCTCCCCAGTGCCTCCTCCAGCAACGAACTTGAGCATACTCTTTTTTTGGGATGAGACTTCGCCAACGAAGTTGTCCTTGTTGATCCAGTCCAAGTTATAGAATCCGCTGGGCGGCAGGGGTTCGAACATGACATCACTTCCAATGTTTTCTGCCCGGAAGGTCTTATCATACACGCCCCATATCTGTTGTCCGGGCAGCTTGACATAAAGGGTCTCTCCAACCTGCCAGCTGTCTGTGACCCCTCCGGCCACATTCGTGATCTCACGATGAATAATGATTTGGGTTTTCACTGTGACAATCCTGCGCGGCAGTGACGCCGACTGAGGGGGTGATTGCGCGGTGCTCCCACCGTTCGCGACATCGTTTGGATACAAAAAGGTGATGGTCCACTGAGAGAATGGTCCAGCGGGATTCAGCAATGGACCTTCCGGCACGGCCCCTTGGGCGATCGTGCCTGCCGGCTGCGCTTCAGCGGCGTTTAGACTCGAGAGGAACATCCCGCAAACAAGAATGCGGGTGGCCCGGGAAAAATCACATCGGTGAAAAAAGCTATTCATGAAGCACAAAAGATGGATGACCTACTCACTCACTATTTCAATCTGACGATCCACGACCTGTCCAGTGAGGCGATCAATGGCAAGGTGAACCCAAAGGCGCTGTTCCCCCTCCACAATAAATTGCTCAAGACCTGACGCAGCAGCGGGGAAACGCCCTGATTGAGCAACGACATCAATCAGCAAATTCCAAACGCGTGTTTGCCCGCAAGCCGCCAGGGCTCGAATGGGTGTTTCCCGGAAGCGTTGAATATTGCGCGAGGAACTGGGGCTGGTTGTCCAGACATCGCTTCCGTCCTGAGCTGCTGCAGACCCGCTCAAGGCCGCACTGAACCCTGCATAGGTGAATCTCACGGACCCTCCAAAACTTGTGCCGGGGCTGGTGTATTGGTAAACGGATGGATCACTCACCGCGCCGGGGTCCGGGGAAATATACCTGCCAACCAAATCTGCCACGTTGGAGAGAGGGCCCTGCCATGGCTGATTCCCACTTGTGATTCCAACAAGAATACCAGCCAGCGTCTGAGCTTCCTGAATGACAAGCGGAGACACAGTACCAAGTTCATCCCGGTAAGCACCATTGAGAATTGCCTGGATCACAGGGATCTGACGGGTGTTGAGGTTGACCTTTCCTGCAACAAGGGCGTCTGATGGAGGCTCGTTGATGCAGAACACATCAAGAAGCGCGCTATCACCACTTTCCGGAGTAAAAAAATCGATGTTTTTCCAAGGAATGTCACGGAAGGCATAACTCATTTCGCCAACGGTTTTGAAGGGACGGTGCAGGAGGGTGGGACGACTCTGACTTTGGGACGAAGGCGAAACGATTCCTCCTCCAAAGGTATTACCCGAAGTCGCCATGGGAAGGCCAACCGTGGTGCCCGTGTTCGTGAGCTTGCCGGATGGGTTTCCGGAAACGGGAACATAGGCGCCTGCCGCCCGGCGACATACTCCGTCGGCATCTTCATAATAGATGCTCATCGGAGTCACATTGTCTCGTCCCACAACTTTGACATCGGGAGTATTCTGACTCAAAAGGCCATCAAAAAAGTAGCTATTCCCGGTTGTTCCCCCGCTGGCCTGCCAATTTATCGATGAATACCAACCCATCCTTGCGGATGCGCCATTTCCAAATTCTGAACAGGGGAGTTTGTAGTTGTTTTTCTGACCTCTGGATGCCGCTGGCCTCTGGGTTCTCATCAGCACAAAATTGCTGGATCCCACGGCTTGATTTTGGGCACTTGTTGGATTGCCCGTACTCGTTCGTGTGGTGATCTCCAGGGTGGGACTTGCCTGCGTGGCATCATCCTGGTCAAAACTCCCGGAAATACAGGTGGAAAAACGCCCCGACCGGGGGTCATACGGCCCGCCACGAGGAGCCGTTAGTTGGGGCCCGGAGGCGTTGATGCCTATCATGAGCGGATTATAGAAACGGTTATAATACGTTCCGGAGCTTGCGTTGTATTCGGCTGCGTTCACAAAAAGCGTGTGTCCGGGAATATCCGTGAGATTGGAAGAGGCATAGGCATCCTGATAGGTGACCCAGTTGTTGGAGGCATCGAGATACTGCATTCGGAATGTGATGTTTCCGTTGGCATTCGCGGAAACTCCGGAGATGGTCGGCGCTCGCCGGATCGTGGAGGTCTGCAAAATAGCCGAAGCTCCGTTCACCACGGTATTCCATGAAACAGGGACATCCCCGACAAGAATCCCGTAGTAGGTATTGCCGGTCAGGGACGCGTCTTCTGTCTTTTTTACATTGTTGGGAAAATCAAGGGATACACCCGCGGGGAAGCCATTCCTCCAGAGCAACGTAGGTTCGCGGAACGCCCGGCCGCCACTGGAATCAGAGAATTGAATGGCTGAATTATTTGCTGCGTTGAAAGACCGATAAGTACCAATTGGAGGTGTTATGCTGAAACTCTCTGGTCCGGTGCCCGACAAGGTGACTCCATCATAATTGCCGTTGCCGTCGGAGGCTTGTGCGGCAATCTGCCAGACGCCGTATCCGGTGGGATCATTTGATTCGGCGACGATCCGGAACATGGTGGGACCACCGTCGGTTGCCGAGCGGGTGTTGGCATCATGCGGATTCCAAATTTGTGGGATAATCATGTAGGAGGCGGAGCCCGGATCATCCGGACCCGTTGCCGACTCAAGAGCGTGGTCGACGGTCACATTTCTTGCAGGACCAATGGACCATGTCGGAAGTTTGTCGGCTCTGGTGAGGAGCGGCGAGGGAAGACGGGTCGTGACACTGAAGTAATGCCATCGATAAAAATACGGCAGGTCTTGAACCCCATAGACGGTGCGGGTGGCACTTGAAGAATCGACCCATTCGATCCGGGTCGGATAGTTATCAGTTTTCTGCTGGTCGATAAGATTTGCAGCAATCTGGAGAATCTGCAAATCCCCGGAGGTGTCCATGCCGAATTGAAAATTCCCACCCTGCGTGCTTGGAGCAGCTTTCCCCAGCGATCCCGCATGAATTGCCGCCTTGAGCAACTCGAGAAAGTCCGGCTCTCTTTCCAATGCTGCGACCTCACTAAGGTAAAGAATCCTGCCCGACCCGCCATGATCATAAATCCATGGCCCGCTTGCGCTGTTCCGGTAGAGACCGAACTTCTGATAGATGGGATCCGAGTTGGATTTGCTGGCTGTTGCAGAGGTGGTAAGTGCCTGGAGACGACTGAGTGCGAACTTCCGTTTTACCAACGGCTCCCCAACGACCGCCTGCGTTCCGTCAACACGGGTAAAACTATTTAAGACCCTGACCTTCAGGAATCCACCAACCCCAAGGTTTACCAAGTCATCATTGCCCTCGTAACGATTATTGCCCAAATAACCTCCAGGAGAACCCGCCGATGGTATGGTGCCCGGAACAACCATTGGCCGATCGGGATTTGGCGAGTAGGAGGGCTGCTCGAGTCCACGTGAGAATGTCCCAAGATATTGAAGCGCATTCTGGAGATCGGCTTTGGTTTGAAGGCCCAAGTCAGCCAGGGTTGAGAAAAATTGGATCAGTTGCTGGCGGCTGATGAACAGCCTGTCGCTTTCGCCGGTGGCCGGGTTGGTGGTGGTGTTGCTGGTGCGGAGGAAGCCTGAGGAATTTGTGAGGGTATTGAGGAAGTTTGTACGGGAGACGGCGTCGAATGTGTAATCGGGAAAGTTTCCACCGGGTTGTGCGGATGCGGTGTTCCGCCAGCCGACGATGGCCGAGACCGTGTTGGTATTCAATCCGACCTGGCTGAGATCCACGAAGGCGCGGGCGCTTTTGTAGCTGGTGATGGTGTTCGTGATTCCCGGCGGGGATCCGGCGACGTTCACATCCAAAAGACCGCCCTCGTCATAGATGGTGTAGGCGAAACGGCCGATGACTGTGTTGGCGTTTGTCGCGGCGGTGGTTCGCAGGTTGGGGTCCCATGCCGTCGGATTTCCACCGCCCCGGTTGACGAAAATCCAATCCGGTGCAGTGAAATTTGCAGGGGTCAGGTCGGTTGTATTGGTCGGGCTGGGGTTTGCCTTCGGGAGGAGCAAAGCGGCATTCCAGCGGGCCGCCGAAATGGAGCGGCCGTTTTGTGAGGCATTCGTGCTGGAGACGGTGGAGGCGCGGGCCGCCCTGGCGGGGGAAAACGGAAGACCTCCCGCGCTGCGTTTGAGGAGATTCGGAAGGTTGGTGCTGGTTCCGACGGGGACAGGAGCCGCATTGGCCGGGGCCAGTGGAATGGAAATCGTATTCGTTCCGTAGGTGAAGTTGGTGGAGCCGTCAAAGATCTCCTGTTTAAAATCGGAGACGATTGTGTTGATGGCGCCCTGCGCAAAAATATCCACTGTCGCTTGATTCGAACTTGCAGCGGAGATCTGCCGTTGGAGCGCGGAATAGGAAAAATAGGCCAGGACAAGGACGGTGAGCAGGACCACAAATGCCAGGATGACAACCAGCGCGAAGGCCTTTTGGCTTTTCGGATTTCCGATTTTTAATTTGCGATGTTGCTTCATGGCGTATTGAGAGGGAACGCTCTCTGGTAGATCCTCACTCTTGCGGCCGCAGATTGCGGAATGCCCGCGCTGGTCGCGAAGGCGGCGCTGTCATTAACGGTGTTCTGCCAAAGCTCACCCGGCATCACGTTCGCTGCAAGGTTGGCAGCAGTCGGCCCGGGGAGTGCCGCAGCGAGTTTGCTGGTATCCGGGGCAATCTTCTTCGATTCCCCATCGAGCACAGCGAGGGAAACAACGATGGCGGACACGTCACGAAAGCCATTGGTTGGATCCCGGCTCAGGCTGTAAGTGCCATCTTTTTTTTGAAAGCAATATTCGAACCGGAAGACGCCGGGTGCAAGTGTGTGGTAATCCGAATCAATCCCGTCATAGTCAGGTGCCGCACCAACGGCTCCGGGCCAAGCGCCAGGAATCGTGCTTCCCGGCTGCACGGTCGCCGCATTGGTGGCATTCGCATAAGTCAGAAAAATCGCGCTGTCCGCACCAGCCCAATCCAACCCTTTGCCGAGGCGCTGGAACCCTGACTCCGTGGCATTTGTCCCGATCCGGTAACCTATGAGTGAGAGCGTGCCCAACTGATTGGCAGACGAGGAAAAGCCCGGCGCCTCACTGTAAAAAAACATCTTCTTGTTTCCAGGCTGACCCGAGAAAATGGCATCCAAATCCGCACGTTTTGGCATCTGGGCAAGGTCCATCGCCATGCGGCCGAAAACCTCACGCGCTTGGGCATCGGCATCAAGGCTTTTCCGGCTTCCCGCAATAACGGCACTGCCACTCTGCACGAGCTGGGCAACCATCAGAACGAGGAGCACCAGAACGGCCACCGCCACCAAAAGTTCCAAAATGGTGAAACCCCGGGCTTTGAGGAGGCGCCCAAGAGCGGTCAACCCCGGATTCTTCTGAATGATGGAGGGAAGAGGCTTCACGGGGGTCGTTAGCTTCGGTCGAGAGCGGTCCAGGTATCCACGGAGCCAGCTTGTTTTGCCGGCCAACTGGTGGGAGAAGGATCGCTCACCGCCGGCCAGGTCACCAGAATCCGGACCCCGGTCGCAGCCCGCGACCCGGCGGCGGGCGGTTGAATCTCCACGCTGGCCCGGTAGCGGGCATCCTCGCCGGGCGCAGATCCAATGCTCCCGGTGGGCTGCCCGGATTCGCTGAAATAGACGGTTTGTGGGCTGGCGGCCCCGGGGGCGAAATCAAACTGAAACCGGGGCGAGAGATTGGTCTGGCTGAGGGTTGAGGAGAGGTCCGAAAAAACCAGCGTGGCTATGCTGGTGGCACCAGTCTGGTGGGTGGTCGCACGCTGGCTGGTCACGCCGGTTTGGAGGAGACCGAGAATAGCCAGCAGGGCGAAGGAAGCCACAGAAAGCGCAAGGGTCACCTCAATAAGCGAAAATCCCCTGCGGCCTCCGAATTCCCAATCGCCAGCCGGCAATCGGCAATGGGTTCCGCCTGTCACGGCCGATAGATTTTGACTGAACCGGTCACACCGTCCAGCAGGAGAGCGGCGCGGTTCACGTCTGCCTCCGCAATCTGATTTCCTCTCGCCGGAGCCAGACCGATCTCCATCCATTGAGGGGAATTGCGGGTGTCGGATTGAATCGAAGCCGTGCCGCGCGGGTCGAACTGGATAATTTTTGTGAAGGTGTATTTTGCGGGGCCCCCGGAAAGCGGCCAGTCAAGCGTGTTCGCTGCGGCGAAGGCATCGCTCCCGACTTGGAAGCTGGCATCCACCGCTGGACGGACCAGGTTGCCGGATTGTGGCACGTTATTGTCAAAATGGATGTTTTCAAAACGGCGGAGCTTCGAGAGCGCCACAAGGTTTGTCGCCGCAAAACTGCGGGTGCCATCCCTGGACCCCACAGCGGCCAGAACCAGACGACCGGTTCCGGATGTCTGACCCGTAGCGGCCTCATCGTTGGATGCGTCCACCTCGGCGAGGCTGACAAAAACATACGTGTTATTCGCCATCGCGTAAGAACGGGCCTGCTCGAGCACCCCGGCAATGTCATAAGCCGCCTTGGTCAGGTTCCCTCCGCCCCGGATTGAGGTCAGGGCGGGGATCACAGCAGCTGACAGCATGCCAATGATGGCCACCACGCTCAGCAATTCGATAAGGGAGAATCCCCGCCTCATCGGGTCGCCAACAACTCTGCTTTCTCTGGGGTTTGGTTTCACGAAATTTTTGGGGGAAAAATTAAAGCGCGTCGAATTCCAAAGCTTTGACCCGCTCCGATGCGGCACCGGCGGGTTTCCAGAACCAGCCTTTGGGATCCCATGTCTGTGCGTATGCAAGATTTTCAGCCAGAAATTTGTAGGATTCAAGGGCTTCTTTCGTTTTGCCCTGCTTTTCCAGGATCTGGCCGCGGATGAAGTAGCAGGTGCCCACATCATTGAGCGCCCACTGGGCAAAGATCTCTTCCTTCTCGGTTAGAGGAGCTGGAAGAGCTTTCTGCTGCTCCAGAGCTTGGGGGGTGAACATCTCAATGCACTTCGATGTGTATCCGTCTGCTGCCGCGTAGTCCTTGGCGTCATTTGCCGCCCAGGCTTTCGATGTGAGTGTGGCTGAGGAGAAATCTCCGAAGTCCAGTTTGGGGGCCGCAGGAGAATCCTGCGCGACCGCTGTGCCGAGACATCCGAGAACGATTAGGAGGGAACGAAGTTTCATAGGGAAGGATTGTTGACATGTTCAATAAAACACCCTCTTCCCCACAGGTCAACAAAAAAGTGCAATTTTATGCACACATATTTTCTGAAACAAATATTACGGTGGCGTGGGACGGTGCGAAGACCCTGTGCTGAGGCGGGAGATCGTCTTCCCATCCCTCATCTGACTCCCCACGGAAATATGCTGCGGGGAGACAAAGCGCTTGCGCATGAGGTCATGGAGGCGCTTGGTGCCGGTGAACCCGATTTCCCGGTATGGAATCATCACCGTGGTCAACTCAATCTCCGAGGGGGGACGCACGATTCCATCAAACCCGGTGATGGAGACGTCAGCGGGAACCCGGAGTCTGCGTTTTCGGAGTCCGGCCATGAGGTCATAGGCCTGGTGATCAGCGGCGCAGACCCAGGCGGTGACACCATGACGGACGCGCTTGGCGGCGTGATCGTAGCTGGATTCCAAATCTGGAAAGACGTTGGGATAGATATTGATCATGTCCTCGTCCGGCACCCGGATCTTCAGTCGGCGCATTTTTTCAATAAATGCGCTGAACCGACGGTAGGACCATCCTGGCTCGACATCATATTCCTTCGTATAAAACCCGATGCGGGAGTGACCGCGATCGTGGAGGCGATTGATCAGGAGGGAGATTCCTTTGAAATGATCGACATCCACGCAATCAAGGGGATCCGAGACATATTGCTCCACCAGAGACACCACGGGCATGAGCTTGTGAAGCTGGTCAACCACCTTGCGCGGGAAGGGATAAATCAGCACGGCCCCACTCCAATCGCGGCGCTGCAGTGGCTCGATGTCCCGGTAGGAGCTGCCGGAGAGCGAAGCATCGGAGGGATCGACATAGCGAAGATCCAGGTGCAGCTTGTGGAGTTGCGCATACTCGCAGATCCCCGCGTAGAGTTCGACGCCGGGACTCTGATAATCCGGACGGAAGTATTCCTCCACCTTCGTGCAGACCAAAACGCCAAGCGTGCGCCCATCCATTTTCTTGCGTTTCGACTCCGTGCGCATCTCCATGTGCCGGTAGCCAAGTTCGCTGGCCACATTGAACACCGTCGCTCTCGTTTCCGGATTGATCCCCGGATGATTCGTAAAACAACGCGAGACCGTCGCACGGGATATCCCGGTCCGATCCGCAATCATCTGTTGGTTGACTTTCGACATATGACTGACTCCTCTGTCCGTTGCAAAAATTAGTACCTGGATAGCATGCGCATCCGGAACAGGAAGTGCAAGATTATGCACAAAATCAAATTCCCATTGCCAACGAATGCACTTTTATGCAATTACTTGTTAATGACATCTTCTTTCCCTTTCCAGTTCCGAGGTGCCATCCCCTGCTCGCTGCGGATGGCCTGGTTTTTATCCCTATCCGCGTGTGTGCTCACGCAGGGAAGCGCCTCCGCTGCCTCGGTGGTGAAGATTGAAAAGTCGGCAAATGGCGATTTTGAGATCCTGCGTGACGGGAAGCCATTCTTCATCAATGGGGCCGGAGGGACTCAGAATCTGGAGCAACTGGTGAAATATGGCGGCAATTCGATCCGGACATGGGGTATTGAGCAACTGGACCAGAAGGTGGACGGGAAGACGTTGCTGGACCGCGCACAGGCACTGGGGCTGGCGGTGACGGCAGGCATCTGGGTTCAGCACGAACGGCACGGCTTCAACTATTCCGATCCTGAAAAGGTGGCCAAGCAGCGGGAGGACGTGCGGGCGGCCGTCAGGAAATTCAAAGATCATCCGGCAATCCTGATGTGGGGATTGGGAAACGAGATGGAGGGGCCGATGTCCGATGGCGCGGATCCCAGAATCTGGAAAGAGCTCGAAGAGCTGGCGAAAATTGTGAAAGAGGAAGATCCAAACCATCCGGTGATGACGGCCATCGCTTCGGCAGTCCCTGCGAAAGTTCGCGGGGTGAAGGAAAATTATCCGAGCATCGACGTGCTTGGTGTCAACGCCTATGGCGGAGCCTCCGGAGTGGGAAAAGCGCTCAAGGATCTAGGATGGGAGAAGCCGTTTGTGCTCACGGAATTCGGTCCACTCGGGCATTGGGAAGTTCCGAAAACCAGCTGGGGGGCGCCTATCGAGCCCACGAGTCGCGCCAAGGCCGGCAGCTACTATGCCACGCAGACAGGTGTCGTGGCCGATGGAAAGGGAACCTGCCTTGGCACATATGTCTTCCTTTGGGGAAACAAGCAGGAGGTCACCTCGACCTGGTATGGCATGTTTCTAAAATCCGGCGAGAAGCTGCCGACCGTGGATGCGATGGTGCGGGCATGGTCGGGCAAATGGCCGGAAAACCGGTGCCCGAAGATCCTTCAAATCGAAACCCCGCTACGCGAAACAATTGTTGGCAAGGATGAGAAAATCGAAGCCATCGCGAAGGTGGAAGATCCGGAGAACGACGCACTCAAATACGAATGGACAGTCAATCCGGAAAGCACCGACCGGGGTGTCGGAGGCGATGCCGAAACCGCTCCGACGGCGGTCAACGGCTCCATCATCTCTCAATCCGGAGAAAAAGCGGTGATCCGCACACCGAACAAGCCCGGTGGATATCGGCTTTTTCTGACCGTGACGGATGGAAAAGGCAGCGCGAGCGCGGATAATATTCCGTTTTTCGTCAAATGACCCCCACGCCTTCCATCCCCACCCCGACCCCCCCGACCGTCCATCCGCTGGCCTCACCTGCATCCGGGGATCACACCCCGGATTTGGAACAGGTCAACATCGATGGGGAGCCATTTTTTGTTATTCGGGATGTGAGCGCGATGCCGCCGTTTCTCATGAGCATCGTCAGCGACACCGATTTCTGGCTTTTTGTGGGGAGCAATGGATCGTTCACCGCCGGGCGCACGGACCCCGACCATGCCATATTCCCGTATCAGACAGCTGACAAAATCCTGGCCTGCCCGGAATCTGCCGGGGCCTTGGCCATTTTTCAGGTGGAAACCAACGGTGGGTCCACGTACTGGGAGCCATGGCGAGGAGATTGCCAGGCCGGGAGTGTGCGCAATCTCTACAAACATGCCGCCGGCACATCCGTGATTTTCGAGGAAATCCGGAGCGACCTCGGTTTGCGATTCCGATGGACGCTGGAAATTAGCGAACGCTACGGCCTGGTCCGGAGATGTGCGCTGGCGAATCTCTCCGACGAGCATCAATTTGTCCGGTATTTGGATGGTTTCCATCATCTGATGCCGTCCGGCGTGACTGAAGCACTCTATAGCCGCTACAGCTACCTCGCCTGCGCATATATGAGGCACGAGCGGTCCGGGAGCCTCGGGATCTTCACACTCAACTCCAAGGTGTCCGACCGTGCAGAACCCGGCGAATCGCTGCATGCCGCCTGCGCATGGTCGCTGGGGCACCAGGACCCGACCTTTCTTCTCTCCGACCGTCAGGTCGGGGCGTTTCGAACCGGTGAGGCAATTGCTCAGGAGGACGATGTTCGTGGAGAATTCGGGGCCTGGCTTGTGGCTGATGCTGTCGGGATCAACGGCGGAGCTGAACACCGCTGGGCGTGTGTGGCAGACACCGGTCTCGACCACGCCAAGGTGATTGCACTGGCGCAGGAAGTCAGTCAACCATCGAGCTTGGAGGCCCGATTGAAAAACAGCCTGAACGATGGGATTGCGAATCTTCGTGCACGCGTTGCCGCCGCGGACGGGCTTCAACAAACGTCAGATCATGCCCTCGATGCCCACCACTTTGCAAATACCACATTCAACTGCATGAGGGGTGGCGTCCCTGATGACGGGTATGAGTTCCCGACGTCAGATTTTGCCGCATTCCTGCGAACCCGGAACCGCGGGGTTGCCGCAAGAAACAAGGCTTGGTTGGAGTTGCTCCCTCCCCGCCTCGATCTCCATGCCCTCCATAAGCTCGCCACGGAGAGCGGTGACGTCCAATTGACCCGTCTTGCCCGCGAATATCTTCCGTTGCTCTTCAGCCGCCGCCACGGAGACCCAAGCCGTCCCTGGAACTTCTTTTCGATCCAACCCCGCGATGCGAATGGATGCCCGGCCTTCGGATACCAGGGAAATTGGCGGGACATCTTTCAGAACTGGGAAAGCCTTGCACAGAGCTATCCGGACTTCCTCGCGAGCATGGTGGCTGTCTTCCTGAATTCCTCGACAGCGGATGGTTACAATCCCTACCGGATCACCCGCGATGGGTTCGAATGGGAGATCTTGGACCCAGAGGATCCCTGGAGCCAGATCGGCTACTGGGGTGACCACCAGATCGTCTACCTTTCGCGATTGCTGGAAAGCCTGGAGGCTCATGAACCCGGTCGCCAGGCATCCGGACTCGCCGACCGACTTTATACCCATGCGGTATTGCCGTATCGTATCTGCGACCTGGATGACCTCCTGCGGGACCCCCGCCACTCGATCACGTTTGACTTCGATCTGCATCGTGATCTGCTCGCCCGCGCGGAGGCAGTTGGCAACGACGGAAAACTTCTCACCAGTGACGATAACGAGCCGGCCCTCTTCTCGCTGGCAGAAAAACTTCTTGTTCCCGTACTCGCCAAGCTGGGAAATTTTGTTCCCGGCGGCGGCATCTGGCTCAACACTCAACGCCCGGAGTGGAACGATGGCAACAACGCGCTCGCCGGATGGGGGCTCTCGGTCGTCACCGTTTTTCACCTTCGCCGCCACCTCGTTCTTCTGGAAAAAATTTTTGTGGCAGGACCGGAGCGGATTCCGCTCTCGAGCCCTGTGCGCAAATTCCTGCGTGATCTGGCGACCGTGTTTGACGCGTGTCCAACCGATGCGGGTTGCATGTGTGAAGATGACCAACGCCTCGCCTTGATTCGCAGGCTCGGAGCGGCGGGAGAACAATATCGGCATGAGGTTTATACCCGCGTCGTTCCGGAAGCAGCCGAGATCCCGGCTTCCGAGATCCGCGAATTTCTCAAGACCGCTCTCGCTGTCCTTGAATCCACGCTCTCGGCCAACATCCGTCCGGATGGACTCGTCCACAGCTACAACCTGCTGAGCCTGACGGATTCCGGCGCGCGGGTCTCACGGCTGGCGCTGATGCTTGAAGGCCAGGCCGCCGCACTTGGAAGCGGATTCTTGCAACCCGCGGCAGCAGTCCGCCTTCTCAATGCGCTCAGAGCCAGTGCTCTCTACCGTGCCGACCAGCACAGCTATCTACTTCAGCCAGATCGTGAATTGGCTTCGTTTTTTAAGCGCAACCTTCTGCCCGAGGGGTTTCTCGAGCAATCCGCCTTGGGACGCCGCCTGCTGTCCGAAGGGGATCGATCCCTGTTGATCCCGGACTGCTGTGGTGGACTTCATTTTCACCCGGATTTTGCAAATGTTTCGGATCTCGAACGGCGGTTGGATGAACTGGTCATAGCCCCTGAGTGGACCGATGAGATTACCAGCGGGCGGGCGCTTTTCCTGCAGGCTTGGGAGGACGTTTTCCACCACAGTGCGTTCACAGGACGCAGTGGCGCGATCTTCGGATTTGAAGGCCTGGGTTCGATTTATTGGCACATGGTGGCGAAGCTGCTTCTGGCCGTGCAGGAATGCCACGCAGCTTGCGAGGAGGAATTTTTCCGCGACGATCTCGCGCTCGCGTATCAGGACATCCGGGAGGGCCTCGGATTCCGGAAGACCCCCGAGGCCTATGGGGCATTCCCCACTGATCCCTATTCCCACACGCCGGGTCATCGGGGTGCCCAGCAGCCGGGGATGACCGGACAGGTGAAGGAGGAGATCCTGATCCGCTTCGGAGAGCTTGGAGTCGAAGTGAGGAACGGGATGCTTGGTTTGCACCCGACCCTTCTTGATCCCTCCGAATTTTCAACGGAAGAATCCACTTTCCGCTATCGGGACATAGCCGGTACCGGACGGGATTTGCGGCTGGCCCCGGGCAGCATCGCCTTCACCTATTGTCAGGTGCCCATCATTTTCCGATCCGGGGACGCCCCGCGAATCCAGGTGGCTCGGGCGGACGGGCTCGACGAAGAGATCCCGGGCACCCGCCTGCCAGAAAAAATCAGCCGCGCCATCTTTTCACGCACCGGCTTGGTCACCGGCCTCACCGTCATCATCGCTCCAGAGTAAATCGTCGCAGAACCGCCCCTCAGTTCCGCTCAGTTTGGAGGCAGTTCCTCCAGACGCAGCAGGAACGCCGAATTCCCATGAAGAATCCCCGCCATCAAACCGCACCCGGCGACCGCCTGCCGATTTTCCAAAAGCTCGTCTATGGGCTCGGAGCCTTTGCCAACAACCTCCTTGGAACAGCCAGCGGCAGCCTGATGATCGCCCTCAACCTCGGGCTGGGGATGGACCCCGCGAAGATCGGGCTCCTCGGCGCGATCCCTCGGATCACCGACGCGCTGACCGATCCAGTCATGGGATACATCTCGGATCATACTCGGACCCGCTGGGGACGGCGGCGGCCGTATATACTTCTGGGCTCCATCTTCTGTGGCATCCTCTTCACCCTGCTCTGGTCATTTCCATCGGACGCGAGCGAGAGGTTCGTCTTTTGGTATTTCATGGTTGGCTCAATCATCTTCTACATGGCCTACACGGTCTGGGTGACGCCCTGGGTCGCACTCGGGTACGAACTCACGCCTGACTACCATGAGCGAACGCGGGTGATGGGGTATTCGAATTTTCTCGGGCAATCCGCTTTCCTGCTCACGCCGTGGTTCCTGTGGTTCATGCAGCTGAAGATCTTTGGAAATATCCTCCGTGGGGCCACCTGGCTGGCCCTCGCCATTTCGCTCGTTGTGGTTGTCTGCTGCGTGCTCTCGGCCATTTTCCTGCGCGAGCGATTCGTCGAAGTACAGGCGGAAAAGGACCGGCAGGACCTCGCAAGAAATGCCCCGCAAAAGGAGTCCCTCTCACTCCGAGCGACGATTGCCGACTTTTTCAAAGGCTTCTGGACGTCGCTCAAGTTCCGACCATTCCTCAAGCTCTGCGCCACCGCATTTCTGGTCTTTAACGGGTTCATGCTCGTCGCCTCCTTCACAATCTATGTGTGGATCTACTACGTGTGTGGAGGCGACAAGGAACTCGGCGGGAAAATCGCCGGCGTGGCCGGATCGCTTTCAGGTATTGCCGCATTCATCATCATTGTCATCGTCACCAAGCTCGGTACCCATCTTGGCAAACGGCGTGCATTTATCGTCTGCACCACGATTGCGGCCCTCGGATACCTCTCGAAGTTTTTTCTCTTCACCCCGGCACACCCCTGGCTGTCGGTCGTCCCCGGGCTCTTCATCGCATTCGGATTCGGGAGTTTGTTCCCGCTCGTCGGCTCGATGATCGCCGATGTCTGCGATCTGGACGAACTTCAGACCAACGAGCGCCGTGAAGGAATGTATGGCTCCATCTTTTGGTGGGTTATCAAGGTCGGCATGGCTGCTGCGCTGGCCATGAGCGGAATCCTGCTCAACGTCACCGGCTTTGACGTCGCGCTACCGCTCCAGAGCGACAGCACGCTGTATCTGATCCGCATATTCGATGCCGGGATTCCCGCCGTCACCTCGCTCCTTGCAATCTGGATCATCGCCACCTTTGAGATCACCGAGGCAAAGGCTTACGAGGTACGGACCGAGCTGGAACGCCGGAAGCACGAATAATGATTTGAGGGTTGATGAACGGGCTCCATTGCGACCCTAAAACAGCAAAAAATCCGCTGAATGCCATCCGCTGCAATAAAAAACACACGGAGAGGATTCCTTCAACGTAAGAGGCGAGCTCACAAACTCAGAGACGTGGCTAGCCTATCCAACGAGGGTCGGTTATTCATCCCACACTCGCGCTTGTCCCATGGAGTGAACGGCTTCCTCCACCGCATTGTTGACAAGCAGAACGGGGCTCGCAGTAAACCGCGAAAGACCAGTCGGCAGGATGGCAGGATCGTATTCTACAACCAGGACCCCCTGAGGGCTTTGGGATTCCTACCTGTGTGGGCGCGGACCCATCGCGTGAAGTGAGGGGGATCAAAAAAGTCGAGCCGGGCGGCGATTTCCTTCAAGGATTCACGACCGAGGGAGAGGGAGCCCAGGATTTCCTGCAGGAGCCGGGCATCCCGTCTCGCTTTCAGCGTCTCGCCCAGGTGCTGCCTCGCCAATCGATCAAGCTGCACTCGGCTCAAGCCGGTCTCAGCCGACCAGCGTTCGAACGGCAGCGGACCTGCCGATACTCTCAAGGACAACTCATCAAGGATCTTATCCAGTCGCACATCGCCGGTCTGCGGCAAATTCCAGACGGCTCCGCGCTGGTGAGCCCAATGCAAAATCTCCGCGACCGCGCTGTAAACGTTTGCGGAAAACTTCATCCAAGCCGCCGGCCCCAGCAACGCGTTGCCAAGCCCGTCGTGGTGTGGCGGCAGAGATTCGGTGGCAAGGCGCACCTTCCGTGTTAACGATGTGGCGCGCTCGCGGCCGCCAACAAGTGGCGCACCAAGACCAAGCACCTGCCGCCCATTCTCCCAGCCTGCCCAAAAACTCAGGGAAACAATCTTGGCGCCACTGGAAAACGCATGCCGCCGCCGCAGACCACAAGGAATCAATACGCACTCCCCGGAGCGAATCCGCCGGCTCCCTCCGACCCAGGAGAGGGTCACTTCCCCGTGTTCCAAGGACCAAAATGTGAAAAATGGGTTTCTCGCCTCCATGTCTGACAGCCAGGCCTCCACGACTCCCTGGTAAGCAATCATGGGCTCCAATCGGATCTTTGAAAACATGGAGAACGGGATTGCTTGCATAAAATGATCATTTTATACAATTTTTTGAAATAAGAAACAAGCCTCTGTCGTTGTGAGCTGAGGTTCCCTGTGAGAGGCTCATGCCATGCAAGTTCCCCCAATCTCCCTGCCGGTTTGGCGTACGACCGATGTTCTTGTTGTGGGCTCAACGACTGCGGCCGTTTCTGGGGCTCTGTCGGCACGGGAGGCGGGACGAAACGTTGTCCTGGCAGGTGATGAAAACTACCTGGGACAGGATCTTGGAGGTGACCTCCACCTTTGGGAGCAAAACTCGAATGATCCTCTAGTGCAGCAGGCGATGAAAGCATGCGAAGAAGCTCCCGCACGGCCGGCTGCGCTCAAACGAGCATTGGAACATCGTCTGCTAGCCGCCGCGATTCCATTTCTCTATGGCGTTCGTCCGGTGGGTTTGCTCCGTGACAAGGGAACCCGTATTCACGGGGTTATTTTTGCGGCCAGGACCTCCCTTTTTGTGATTCTTTGTGATCAGGTGATCGATGCCTCCCCATTCGGCCTGGGGCTCCGGCTGGCGGAGTGTCCTCTTTCGCCCCGAATAGCAGACCGGATAGGATGGAGGGTCCTGGCATCGAAGGAGCCGATCGGATGGCCGGGAGAAATCCAATCCCTTCCAACTCCCTACCGCCAGGTCCTGAAAGATGGGGAAATGTCCTATGCAGGTTTCGAACTTTCGATTTCCCGATCCGGGCTGACCTCCACTCCGATGGGCATGGAACACATCCTTCGGGCTTCACTCGTGGATGAGGCTGTTTGGTTCGCAGCCAGTCACCTTATCGACCCCGGAATAGATGAACTGGCCGGGGCGTCCCGCCGGGAATCCATCCACGATCTCACCGACGCGGATCTTGCCGTGGGGGATGGCATTTGGAATGCCAGCCGGCTTTCTGCTGTGGCAGATCTCTCGGGGCTCACAGATCCATCCGCGATGAGTAACCTCGGCCGGCGTACCGGGAAGCTGGCGGCCTCCCATGTGCGCTCCCGGGTCGAGGCAGACCTTATTTTTCATTCTGGAAATGGAGCGACCGGAAACTTCGCCTTTTCCCCCGCGTTTCTACGGAACTCCGGAACGTCCGTTCAAGTGGAGGCGCTTTCCTTCCCGGATTGGGAAAGTGTTGATGTCCTTGTAGCCGGCGGGGGAACTGGAGGCGCACCCGCCGCGATTGCTGCCGCTCGGGCCGGGGCAAAAACTTTGTGCCTGGAATCGGCTCATGGTCTGGGTGGTGTGGGCACCACCGGCCTGATCAGCTCATATTGGTTTGGAAACAAGGTCGGATTCACGGAGGAATTGAACGGCAGGGTTTCTGCCGCAGACTCACTGAGCCAGTCGAAAAAAGGGAATGGCTGGCGACCGGAGGTCAAATCCGCCATCTATCACCGGATGCTCCAAGAGGCCGGTGGAACGGCTTGGATGGGGAGCTTTGCATTCGGAGCGCGTCTGGTGGGAAACCGTCCGGATGGCCTCCTTGTCTCGACTCCGTTCGGTTGTGGATTTGTAAAGGCCAAAACCATTGTGGATGCCACCGGAAATGCCGATCTGGCGGCGGCCTGTGGAGCCGAATGCCGGCAGATCGGGAGCCAGCATGTTGCCGTTCAGGGCACGGGGATTTCTCCCCGCGTCCACCCCGGAGTCCCCCACCAAAATTCCGATCACACCTTCATTGAAGAAAATGATCCCGAAGGCATCACTGCCGCCCATGTCCAGGCCCGCGAAAAATACTCGAACGACTTCGAGACGGCCCCATTTGTAAATTCCAGGGAACGTCGCCAGATTGTCGGAGATTTTGAGATCTCCCCACTGGACATCCTGGCCGGACGGACGTTTCCGGATACGATCTTTACCGCAAGCAGCAACTTCGACACGCACGGCTTCATCGTTCATCCCGTCTTTATGGTCGCACCGCCGGACCACAAACCGCTACAAGCCCATGTTCCGCTGCGCTGCATGATTCCGCGCGGCATCGAAGGTCTTCTCGTCACAGGGCTCGGCATGAGCGCCCACCGCGACGCGCTTCCGGTGATCCGCATGCAGGCCGATGTACAGAACCAGGGATACGCCGCCGGACTCCTCGCGGCACAGACGGCTCAGTCCGGACAGAACTTTGGCGATATCGACGTCAAGGCCTTCCAGCAGCAACTCGTCACGCAGGGGATTATTAGCAACGCGACCGCGCTGGATGAGGATTCGTTTCCGCTGCCTGCGGAAGCGATTGCGGAAGCCGCGCTCGGAGACCTTCGAAACGCGAAAAACGTCGCGATCCTTTTTGCCCATCCGGAAGTCTCACGCCAGCAACTGATCGATGTGATGCAAATGGATGCCGACCCAGCACGAAGGGAAACAGCGGCGCTGATCCTTGGGCTGATGGGGGCTCCCCAAGCGGCGGGGCCTTTACTCGAATACCTCTCCCGCGCGACTTGGGACGAAGGGTGGAATTATCGGGGAATGGGGCAGTTCGGCGCCAGCATGAGCCCTCTCGATGCACAGATTATCGCGCTTGGTCGTTGCGGCACCGCAGACGCAGTCGCCCCGCTGATCCGCCTTGTCGGTGAACTCAATGGGGACGCCGCTTTCTCGCACTGCCGGGCCGTGGCGTTGGCCTCTGCAATGCTGAAAGATGCTGACCTGACACTCGCGCTCGCCGGATTGCTCGACCTTCCGGGACTCTGCGGTCACGCGTTTGACACCATGGAAGATTTACTCACCGACACCGATGGTGATCCCACTTCCACCCGATCGCGCAACCTCGCCCTGCGCGAGCTTTACCTCGCTCGCGGACTCTATCTTGCCGGTGACATTAACGAACGTGGACGCCAAATTCTTGAATCTTACACCCACGATCTGCGGGGCCATTTCGCCCGACACGCCACCGCAGTCCTCGCCACAGCCTCCAGTGAACCCGACAACCATTTGGAACTCGCCTGAGAGCTACCGCGAGAGACTGAGTCCACAATGATGTTGCCCCTGCGGTCCGACATCAATCGCTTGTGGAGCCCGCCCAACAGCATGATGGAATAATATAGGATCGAACGGCCGAAGGATTTACTTCCCTTGGTCGGAAGCAAACCCATCTTATTTCATTTTCTGCAGGCGCGGTGACTGGTCGCTCGCCATGGCAGAAAAAAATCACGCCGGTGAGGCAATTTACTCATGTTCAAAAGAGGGGCAGCTGTCAGCTCAGGCGGGTTCGGGCTGGCCTACGGTTTCGGCGAGAGTGCTCCACTTCGCGTTCGCGACCTGCAGGGCCTCGGCGACGTTGGAGAGATCACGGTTCAAGACAAAAGCCGCGGATGGGCTTTCCGGGGATTCGAGTGCTGCTGCCAATTCATTCTGACGTGTCTCCAGGCGCTGAATTTCTGCTTCGAGAGCGGCAAGTTGGGCTTCGGCTTCGCGGCGTTTTTTGGCGAGTACTTTCCTTGCCTCGGCTTCCGCTCGCCGCTGCTCACGGATTTCTTTGAGACCCAACTTGGGACGTTCCTCAACGGCTTCGTCTTCCATGTCCTGATTGGGTCGATGATTGTTAAGGACGGCTACCAAAGCGTCTTTGGCTGAGGAAGCGCTGGTTTTGTCGAGGTAGTAGTCGTAGTTGCCAGCGTAGGGTGTCAGTTCTCCGGAGTGGATGTGGAGCACGGACGTGGAGATGGCTCGGATGAAGTGAACATCATGACTGACAAACGCAAGCGTGCCTTCATATTGCTTGAGGGCGGAAATCAGGGCATCGATGCTCGCAATATCCAAGTGGGTGGTGGGCTCATCAAGCAACAGAAAATTGGGAGGATCCAACAGAAGCTTCACAAGGGCCAGGCGGCTTTTTTCGCCGCCGCTCAGCACGGAAACTTTTTTGAAAACATCATCCCCGCGAAAGAGGAAAGACCCAAGGACGGATCTGGCGGACTGTTCGTTCACGCCCGTTGTGTGTTCAAGCGCTTCCTCAAGGACGCTGCGCTTGATGTCCAGCACGTCGGTCCGGTGCTGGGCAAAATACCCCACAGAAATATTGTGTCCCACAACCCGCTCTCCGGCAGAAAGCGGAAGCAGGCCGGCAAGAATTTTTAGGAGGGTGGATTTGCCCGCCCCGTTGGGTCCCACCAGAACAGTCTGCTGACCCTTCTCAACCTCAAGATTTAAATCTTCATACACGAGATGATCGCCGTAGGCCTGACGAATATTTTTGAGCGTCATCACCCGCTGACCACCGCGCGGAGGCTGAGGGAATCGGAACTTAACCGTGGCCTCCGCATTTTCCGGCGGAGCAAGACGTTCCATTTTGGCGAGCCGCTTGATACGTTCCTGGGCTTGGGCGGCCTTGCTGGCTTTTGCGCGGAAACGATTGATAAAATCTTCCAGGTGGGCGATTTCGCGCTGCTGGTTCTTGTAGGCGGATGCGTACTGTTCCTCCCGCGCTTTTTTCTGCTCCAAATAATAATCGTAATTCCCACTGTATTTGGTGAGCCGGCCCCGGGAGATTTCGATCACGACCTCGCAGATGGCATTCAGAAAGGCCCGGTCATGGGAAATTGCGAGGATGGAACCCGGGTAATTCGACAAATAATTCTGAAACCAACCGAGGGATTCCAAATCCAGGTGGTTGGTTGGTTCATCCAACATGAGAAGATCGGGCTCCATCACAAGGAGGCGCGCCAGGTGAGCCCGCATGATCCATCCACCACTCATGGTGTGAGCCGGTTTGTTAAAGTCTTCTTCATGGAAGGCCAACCCTGAGAGAATGCGTTTGGCTTTGGCCTCAATATTATAGCCATCCAACTCCACAAACTTGCCCACAGCGTCATGGTGCTCATGCGCCTCCTCATCAGGGAATTTTCGCAGTTGCTCAAAAACCTCTGCCATTTCGGGACTGGTTGAGGCCGCTAGTTGAAGAACCGTTTCCTCACCTGAGGGAGCACTCTCTTGCGGCAAAAAGCCCAGGGTGTATCCCCTTGGCAGACTCACCGTTCCCACGTCCAGGCTGTTTTCCCCGAGGATCAACGAAAACAGCGTCGATTTGCCGGCTCCGTTTGGGCCAATCAACCCGGCGCGGTCTCCGGGATTGATTTGCAGGGAGGCATCTTCAAAGAGAATGCGCCCCCCATAGGATTTGGTCAGTTTGGAAACAGTCAGCATGGCAAAACGTGTGAATGTAACAGTTCAGGGACAGGTTCTCACCCTTTTTCTTGGGAGATAAAGAAATGCCGGCAGGATGCCAGCGGTCCCAGGGGGAGCAACCCTGCTGGCTCACGTGGGGAGCGCCTCTGGTTGGTGCCCAGGAACAAACGAAAAGGGACACACGAGCCGTGTGTCCCTTTCGTGAAAAAACTGATGTGTGAACCTATCGTGAGTATAGCTCGACGACGAGTTGCTCGTTGACGATGGGGTTGATTTCCTCGCGGGTTGGAATACGCATCACCTTGCCGGAGAGGTTTTCTGTATCGACAAGAAGCCAATCAGGCACAGTTTGGGAA
>JBGTAR010000269.1:0-5478 GCA_041749815.1 Terrimicrobiaceae bacterium | reverse complement strand
GTCATGGTTTTGCAGGGTCACATCTTCACCACGGATGCTGACAAAAACCTCCCTGCTCTCCGAGGGAATGGCGAGAGCAACGATCCGGGTGTTGCCAACTTCGACGGTTGCGAGTCCCTCGTTGACCTCGACAACCCGTCCGGGCAACAAGGTTTCAATACCAAGAAAACGTGCCACATCGCCAGCGGCCGGGCGTCCGTACACCGTGGCTTTGTCGCCTTGTTGAATGATGCGCCCGTCCAGGAGCACGCTGATCGTTTGAGACAAAAAGTAGGCTTCTGAGAGGTCATGGGTCACAAGCAGGACCGTGAGGCCGCGCTTTAGCTGCAACTCCCGCATCAACCACCAAAGCTCGCGCCGCAGGCTTTCGTTCAGGGCGGTGAAAGGTTCATCCAGAAGCACCATCCTGGGTTGACTGGCGAGCGCTCGCACGATGCCCACACGCTGACGTTCCCCACCGGAGAGGGTCTCGGGTCTGCGGTCCAGCAAGGAGCCAATGCCGATGGCCTCCACGAGTTGGTTCAGGAGAGGTTGAAATTCCGAAGGCGGAATGTTCCTTGCCCGTGCACTGTAAGCAAGGTTCTCCTGCACGGTGAGATGCGAAAACAGCCCGAGCCCCTGTGGCACATAGCCAAGGCCACGGTGCTCAATTGGCAGTCGCGTGATGTCTGCTCCTCCAAGTTGGATGCGGCCACTTTGGGCAGGCAGAACGCCCAACAGCGCATGGAGCAGCGTGCTCTTTCCGGATCCGGACGGGCCAATCACCGCATGACATTCCCCCTCCGCCACAGCGAGGTTGACGTCCCGCAAGTGGAAGTGGCCGGTCACAACGTTCAGGTTGTTGATCTCAAGCATGACCGTCCCCTCCCAGCAACCGGCGTGTGAAGTGCAGCGCCGTTAACCCAATCACCACAAGCACAAGGATCAGCGCCACCGTGCCTTCGATATCGGCAGAGGACAACCGAAGAAAAATCGCAATGGGCAGGGTTTCCGTGCGCATCGCCATGGTCCCGGCAACCATGATTGTCGCCCCGAATTCCCCGAACGCCTTGGCCCAGGCCAGAATAAATGCCGCGAGGAGTCCGCGCCTGGCCAGCGGCAGGGTCACCGTAAAAAAAGCATGACGGGGCGACGCACCCAGCGTTCTTGCGATGGTTTCGATTTCCTCTGGAACGTCATCGAACGCGGTCTTGAGCAGTCGCGTGGCGACGCCGAGGATCGTTACAAACTGTGCGAGCACAATTCCCGCAAAGGCAAAAACAAATTGGATGGCATGGTCCTGAATCCATTCTCCCAGAGGGTTGTTAAAAAAAATGAGCAGCATCGCACCAAGTGCGGCCGGGGAAACAATGATGGGAAACTCCAGCATCGTGTCCACAAATTCCCGTCCGGGGAAGCGGAACCGTGAGAGGGCATACGCGGCTGGCACCGCAACGACCAGGGCCAGGATGGCGGCAAGGGTTGCTGTGGTGAGGGAAAGGCGAATGGAAAACAGCGTGCGCTCCGACCAAAGCGCCTTGCCCAGCGAGGCCCCATCAAAAAACCACCCCAAGGAGAGGATCAGCCCCCCGTAGAGCAGCAACACAGCAAGTGCCGCAGCGATGGTTGTGATTCGGAGGTTCATGAGGTCGCAAAAACCATGATCACTCTAAATTCCGCAGTTGGAAGACCAGAAAGACGTGAGATTAACCATGAAGAGCATGAAGGGAAGACCTTCTAAAAGCCGATGCGACACCATCGATTTGCCCTTACCCACGGGATGAACGAGATCAAAGGCCTTGCCTTTTCTTAATGCATTGGACTTCATGCTCTTCATGTTGCTTCATGGTAAATCCTATTACAAAAAAGAGGCTCATTTTTTGACCCATGCCGCAGGCACGACGTATTCGCCGCCGACGGGTTTTTCATCACCGATATAGGATGCGGCTTCTGCGGCGGTGGAAAAATAATGATGCCTGGCGTAAACCGCCTGCCCCTGGGGGCCTGTCAGAAAATCAATGAAGGATTGGGCCGCCTCGCGGTTTTTGGTGAACTTTGAGATCGCAATGGGGATGGTGCCGATGCGGGGGATCTGGTCCTTGTTCAGCGGGACCGTCTCAATGCGCTCAGGATCCCAATGCTCAAAGACACTCCAGCCAATGACCGCATCCGCCATTTTTAAAGAAATCGCCGTGGCCGTTTTTTCACACGATTCGGGATAGTTGATGAGGTTCTTCCGGAAGGCAGCCATCTCGTCAGGGGTCAATTCGTTTTCCAATATCTCGACGGCATAGGCTCCCACACAAACCCCCTCGGGGTTTGCGATGGCCACTTTGAGGCCGGGACGGGTGAGATCTTTCAAGTTGCGGATCTGGTGAGGGTTGCCCTTCTGCACATTGATCGCCGAGACCAGGTACACGATCACCTTTTCGGTGTCAGGGAGAACGTCGCCATCGCGTTTTGCCTTTTCCATGTAATCCGACGAGCCCGGAAAATAGAGGTCTCCCTGCCTGGCAAGCTTCATCTGGGACAGCACATAACCAGACCCTCCAAAAACCAGGTCCACCTTGGTTCCGGTTTTTTCTTCATAAAGCCTGGCGATTTCCTCGGTGGGCGGCTTGGACGCGGCTCCCACATAGGCCAGCAAGGGCTCTGCGGCTTGCGCGCCAATTGAGGTCGCGATAAAAAAAAGCCCCGCACACAAACCTGTAATGATCCTAAGTATAAAGAAGTGAATAGTGTGAGGCACAAAAAAGAGAAGCAGTGTTTTTGGATTTCGTCAATTTTTGGTGGGGATCAATTCGGGGGGACTTAACCTTGGTTGGGGGAAAGCTCCAACTGAAACGACACGTCACCACCACTGTCTCAACCGCGTGTGATTAAAAGTGAGTGAGGCAAAGAAGGATTGCCGGCTGGAAGCCAGCGTTCCCAGGAGGAGCGGCCTCACCCACTTTTATTCACTCCCGTCTCATCCCTACCGCGTTCTGCTTGCTTGCCATCGAAAGCTAATAAATTGCATGATGAGAGGTGCTGTTGCCATGATCCGTCATATTTTTATTTCCCCGGACCACAATTATTTTGGTCACCATGGAAAACCTCCGGGCGAGTCTCCGGTTTTGGAGGTTCCGGAGATCGAGTGTGTGGCTGGCCGGGGGATTCGGGGGGACCGGTTTTTTGATCACAAACCCGATTTTAAGGGGCAGATCACATTTTTTGCGTGGGAGAATCTTTTGCAGATGTGGAAGGAGCTTCAGATTCCAGAAGACAAACGCGTCGCCTCAGCCACCCGGAGAAATGTCATCAGCGTGGGCAGGGATTTGAATCAACTGATTGGAGAAACCTTTGAGATCCAGGGGATTGAATTTTATGGCACCGAAGAATGCAGTCCCTGTGAGTGGATGAACGAAGCGATCCACCCTGATGCAAAAACCTGGATGCGGGGGCGCGGGGGATTGCGGGCCAGAATTTTGTCAGACGGGATACTCAGGCAAACCGTCACGGGGTGATGAAAAGTGGGGGGAGCAAATAACGAATGCCGGCAGGATGCCAGCGGTCCCAGGGGCGGCCACTTCAGCGAATTTTCATCATACCAAGTATCACAGTTGAGTTTTTCGCAAACGCAGAGCATTGGTGATCACTGAGACCGAGCTGAGGCTCATGGCAACGCCTGCCAACACGGGACTGAGCAAAATTCCGAAGAACGGGTAGAGCACCCCGGCAGCGATGGGGATGCCCAAGGCATTGTATCCAAAGGCAAAAATCAGGTTTTGCCGAATATTGCGCATGGTGGCACGGCTCAAGTGAATGGCCTTAGTGATCGCTCGAAGGTCTCCTTTCACCAACGTGATCCCGGCGCTTTGGATTGCGACATCCGTTCCGGTGCCCATGGCTATCCCCACTTCGGCCTCGCTGAGGGCCGGGGAATCATTGATGCCATCGCCTGCCATGACGACATGACGACCATCATCACGCAGCTTTTTGATTTTTGCCACTTTGCCCGCTGGGTCCACACCGGCCTCGACATCATCGATTCCAAGTTGTTTGGCGACGACCGAAGCCGTACGGATGTTGTCGCCGGTGAGCATCACAATCTTGATGCCCATGGCATGAAGGTCCTTGATGGCCTCCATCGTTGTGGACTTGATGGGATCCGCGACGGCCAGCAGGCCGGCGGGTTTTCCATCAATGGCAACAAAGAGGACTGTTTGGCCATGGGCTTGCAGGGCTTTCCCGGCGTCGATCAGAGAATCGAGGCCGGAGATTTTTTCATCACGCAAAAACTCTGGTTTTCCAACCAGCACCACATGGCCCGACACATCGCCTGAAACACCGCCGGAGGTCACCGAGCGAAAGTTGTTTGAACTCTCCAGTGTCTCCCCCTGGTCCTTGGCCCCTCCTACAATGGCTGCGGCAAGGGGGTGTTCGCTGGACTGTTCGACGGAGGCAGCCAGACGCAGGATTTTTTTGGAGTCGATGGAGCCAAAGGACACCACATCCAGCAATTTTGGTTTTCCTTCGGTGAGGGTTCCCGTTTTGTCGACAACGAGTGTGTCCACCTTTTCCAGAAGTTCCAGGGCCTCGGCATTTTTGATGAGCACGCCTTCCTGAGCGCCCCGACCAATACCGACCATGATGGACATCGGGGTCGCCAAGCCCAGAGCGCAGGGGCAGGCAATGATCAACACAGCCACCGCATTGATCACCGCATGGGCCAGCCGGGGCTCGGGTCCAAGCCACATCCAGGTCACGAAGGTCAGCAAGGAAATGGCGATCACCGCCGGAACAAACAACCCGGCCACTTTGTCAGCCAGTCCTTGAATGGGCGCCCGACTGCGCTGGGCCTCGGCAACCATGGCAACAATCTGGCCAAGCAGGGAGTCGTTGCCAATGCGCTCGGCCCGCATCACAAAGCTGCCCGTACCATTCACCGTGCCTCCTGTGACCTGGCCATTAACCGATTTCTCCACGGGCAGGGGCTCACCTGTGATCATGGATTCCTCCACGCTGGAATGGCCTTCGACAACAACCCCATCCACAGGAACCTTGTCACCGGGAACCACGCGAAGCAGGTCACCGACGCTGACTTGATCCACCGGGATTTCCTTGTCACCACCATCAGCCACCAATCGGGCCTTGGGCGGCGCAAGGTTTAACAGGGCCTTGATGGCGGATCCGGTGCGCTGACGGGCCCGGAGTTCGAGCACCTGGCCAAGAAGCACCAAAACCACAATCACCGCAGCCGCTTCAAAATAGATGCCCACGTTTCCATGTTGGGTCATGGATTCCGGAAACAAACCCGGCGCAAGCATCGCGACCACGCTAAAGACAAAAGCCGAACCAACCCCCACCGCGATGAGGGTGAACATGTTCAGGTGACCGGTCAGAATCGAACGCCAACCTCGTTGAAAGAATGGCCACCCCGCCCAGCCAACCACCGGAATCGTCAGCAGAAATTGAATCCACCGGGAGATGGGGCCGTTTGCCCACTTTTGGATTTCA
>JBGTAR010000268.1:0-4148 GCA_041749815.1 Terrimicrobiaceae bacterium | reverse complement strand
TCAAAGAGCGGCATCAAGGAATTTGGAGATGCCATCTGCCGGAGCCTTGGTGTGGCATCCCACTGGGTTTCGTTCACGGACCCCAACGCGCATGGCAGTCATGTGCTGGCCATGCCACTCGATCATGATGGGTCTCAATGGCTCTCCGCGCCGTGGCCCATCAAAAAACATCTTCGCACGCTTCTTCCCGCCGAGGGTCCCTCCGGGCTGCGCCTCCCACTCCAACACTTTCCAGAAAATGTCACGCGTCGGGTTCTTAGCATCGAATGGCGGGGACCGACCCCCTCCGTGTTTTTTCCACCGCTCCTGCAATCGGCCTTTCTGGAACTCCTCGCCGCAGTGAATGCGGCATCTCCTTTTGCAGGAGACAAACCCCCATCCCTCGAGGGATATGTGCCCAGCGATGAACTCGGGATTTGGACCGTCCTTGGTGTCACTGCCGATCCTGGCGTCCTCGAAATCAACCTGCCAGCGTGCGATTCATGGGCCGACTACGCCAAATGGCTGACTGAAGTGACCACGGCCTGCGAGTCCGCCGGGTTGCGGTCATGGAAGGAACCCAAAAATGATGACCCCGCTGGTACCGGCGGAGGAAATCACATCCTCTGGGGAGGGGCCACCCTCGACACCAATCCCTTTTTCACCCGTCCCGGTTGGCTGGCTGCGATTCTTCGTCACTGGCAGCGCCATCCCTCGCTGGCCTACCTTTTTACAGGCTGCTATGTCGGAGCCTCCTCGCAGGCCCCCCGGCCGGATGAATCCGCTCGTGACCTCTACGACCTCGAAATGGCCTACCGATTCCTCGAAGGCCTGCCGCCCGGCGACCATCGCCAGCTCATCAACGAAACCCTTCGCCACCTGCACACTGATGTCACCGGTAACTCCCACCGCAGCGAAATCAGTTTTGATAAATTCTGGAACACCTCCTGGCCCGGTGGAGCCCTCGGACTCATTGAGTTCCGCGCCGTCGAATCTCTGCCCCGTGCGGACTGGATGTCCGCCGTGACCCTCCTGCTGGTGGCATTGGCCGCCCGCGCAATCGATGACAAAAAACCACGCCCCCTCAAAATCTTTGGGGATGCTCTCCATGACAAATTTTTTCTACCCTCCGCGCTTTGGGTGGATTTCCAATCCGTCCTCGCGGAACTGGCATCGGCTGGTATTCCGCTTCGGGAGGACGTTTACCATGACATCTGGAACTGGAGATTTCCCTCACTGCTCGAATGGAAAACCGGTTCGGCCTCCCTTTCGATCCGCAAAGCCCTCGAAGGCTGGCCGCTTCTGTGCGAAACCCCCGTGGAAGGAGGCACCACAAGCCGCTTTGTGGACACCTCAATGCAGCGCCTCGAATTTCTTGCTGGAGGAGATTTCGCCGAGACCCATGACGTCTATGTTGCCGGTCGTCTCCTACCCCTGCGGGCGTTGGCGGACCATGGCCACCTTGCAGGACTCCGTTTCCGCCGATCCAACCTCTACCCCTCCCTTCATCCCGGGATTCCGCCCCAACTCCCCCTTCTTGTTTCGATCCTCAACAAAAAAACCCACCGGGTTGTTGCCGTGTTTTCCCTCGATCACAAAAACCCGCGCTTTCAAAAAATCTCCTCCCCCTCTGCAGGAAAACTTGGAGGTCCTCCCTGCCTCGCCCGCAAAAAAACCGATATCACCTACGACCTGCGACTTGGATGAACTGTGCCGTCTCACGGATCATCTCCTCATAAGCATTCTGATACTCATCCCAAAACCCACGCTCGTTCATGTCAGCTGAAGAAAATTTCCAGTTTTTATCAGGGAGTTCGATTCGCTCCAGAAACTGTTTTTGCTGCTCCTCTTTCGAGAGGTGAAGGAAAATTTTTTAAACAATGGTCCCGTCGCATCCATGGCTTGAAACACCAGCAGGACCTGGGAAAACGGTGGACCATCCCGTTCCCTGGCGGTTCAGAATAGGCATTGACACGCAGGACTCCGGCCCGATAGGCATGAATCTCACCGCCCATCCGGCTTAATCTTAATGGACTTTCTTAGCTACTTTGCACTTGGCATCATCATCTTTGTTATCCTCGTGCTTGCCTATGGCATGATCGCGATTCACGACATTCCTTATCACATCGCCAAAAAAAGAAACCATCCCCATCAGGACGCCATCCACACCGCTGGCTGGATCAGCCTTTTCACCCTCCACGCAATATGGCCATTCCTGTGGATCTGGGCCACTTCCTATCATCCGGAGGGAGGCTATGCGGGGCGTCCCACGGCTTCGAAGCCGCAGACCGAAAGCATCGACTCCAATGAAAGGATCGCCCTCCTTGAGGCCCGCCTTGCGGAGATCGAGAAGTCGAGTGATCCCAATAAATCCTAAGTCATGGACCTTTTAATTATTCTTACTTATGCGGCGCTTGCCATTGGCGTCTTCAAGGTGTTCAAGATTCCGGTGACCGGTTTCACCCTTCTTACCGCTGCACTCGGCGGGGCGGCTCTGATTTCAGCACTTCTCTTGGGGATGAACTACAACCATCCATATAGCTCGCAAGGGCGTTTCTATTTTGCCACCACACCGATCATTCCGACCGTGGGGGGAAGAGTGATCGACGTTCCGGTGGTACCCAATACTCCTCTCAAAGCTGGCGATGTGCTGTTCCGGATCGATCCCGAACGATATGAGAACGCCGTGAAGGCCAAAGAAGCTCAACTTGCTGATGCCGCTCAAGCGACCAAGCAACTGCAATCCGCGGCCGAGACCGCCAGGCAAAATGCCGATGCTGCGGCCTCTACTCGGAATGCCGCGAAGGACCTTTTTGAACGTTCAAAACCGCTGCTGGATAAGGGAGTCATATCTCAGATGCAATTTAAGCAGACCGAAGAAAAATTCTCCGCAGCGCAAAGCCAAGCGCAGGCTGCCCAATCGGAATCCGAGCGGGCGGCTTTGGAAGCCGCTGCCGCGATCGAAGGTGTTAATACGGACGTTGCACGTCTCCAAGCAGAACTCGACACCGCCCGCTACGATCTGGAGCAGACGGTGGTGCGTGCTCCCACGGACGGTGTGGTGGTCCAGCTTTTTCTCCGTCCCGGTATGTACACCGTTCCTATGCCTCTTCGGGCTGTGATGGTATTTATGCACAATGAAGAGGCTCGCTTTGCCGGAGCCTTTCTTCAGAACAGTGCTCAGAGAATTATTGAGGGGTCCGAGGCAGAGGTCGTCCTGCCTGCCGTTCCCGGTCGTTTCTTCAAAGCCAAAGTGGTGAACGCAGGAGCCTACATCCCTCAAGGACAACTCGTTCCAAGTGGTGAGTTGGTCGATCCCGAGAAAATCAACGGCAATGGCCGCATCATTGTCGGCATCGAGTTCCAGGAAGATCTTTCCAAATATCAGATCGTCCCAGGCAGTGTTGGCACGGTCGCGATCTATACCCATCACATGCATCACCTCGGTGTCATGCGCAAAGTTCTAATGCGCATGCAATCGTGGATGAACTACCTTTTCAGCGACGGGCACTAAGAAGCTGCTCGCAATCAACAATCAGAGTTTCCGCAGCAAGAGAGTCAGGACGCCCACAGGCGAGAAAATTGTCTCTGCGAGTGACAAAGCCCCGTTGCTGTGGGTGGAATAATCCGCCTCGATGGATTTGATTCCGTGCACCGCCTCATCAGTATTCCGGAACGGCATGAGACCGGGCTGTGGGGGGAGGGCTGCAGTCCATCCTGTGTCTTGAAGGAGCACCGGGCGGCCAAAGCCGAGGTACGTGACGCTGCGGTCACTGATCCATCCCCCTCGAGAAACGATGTATCCCTGCTTTGCGACACCCAGTTCGCCGCGACTGCCTGCGAGGAAGCCAAGGTAAGTGTCAACGTCCTTGCAAACCCCTCCAGCGGGAAGAATCCTCCACCCGGCCGCCTCGAATTCCTCATAGTCGCCCCAGGATCTTTCCAAATCGGTGGCAATGGCAATCGGGGCCCCAAGGAGTTTGGGAAGCTCACGGAGTTCGAGCAGCGAATTGCGCTTGCCCCCATAAGTGTGTCCGTCCCACAAAAGATCATTGTAGCCATACCAGTGCGAGACCGTACTCCACGGGCTTTTTGGGGAAATCGCACCAACCCGGTCTCGCCAGTATCGGGCAATCACCGGCGGGAAAATCGGAATCCACTCCTGGCTG
>JBGTAR010000267.1:0-5921 GCA_041749815.1 Terrimicrobiaceae bacterium | reverse complement strand
CCTGGAGCCCATGAGTGAGATTGCTGGCCGGATGTCTGTGCTTGTGGGCGGATTCTTTCTTGCAAAACACAATGGGGGAAAAGGCGTGCTCCTCGGGGGGGTGCCGGGCGTCCTGCCAGGAAAAGTGGTTGTTATCGGTGGTGGCACAAGCGGTGTGAATGCAGCCCGTATGGCCACGGGGTTGGGGGCCGATGTGACGATCCTCGAAGTGGATCTTGAACGCATGCGGTTTTTGGATATCACAATGCACACCGCCCACACGCTCTATTCCAGTGAGGCCAGCCTCCTGGAACTGCTCCCAACCGTGGATTTGCTCATCGGGGCTGTGCTTGTACCTGGCTCCAAGGCGCCCAAACTGATTTCCCGTGAAATGTTGAAGTTAATGAAGCCCGGCACGGTGCTTGTAGATATTGCGATTGATCAAGGAGGATGCGCAGAAACCTCCCGCCCAACAACGCATGACAGCCCGGTCTATGTGGAAGAGGGCGTCACTCACTACTGCGTGGCCAACATGCCGGGAGCCTATGCCCGAACGGCCACCCAAGCCCTTGCCAATGTGACATCCCGTTACATCGAAGCCCTCGCAGACGGCGGTCTGGCTGAAGCGGTGGCCCGCCACCCAGGCCTGCTCCCCGGCATCAATATCATGGGCGGCAAGGTGACTTGTCCTGCGGTGGCCGCAGCGCATGGACTCCCTTTCGAAAAGGTTGAGTTCTGATGCAGTTACCGGCTCCGGTTCGAATTCTTGTCAAAACTTTGATCCGGCTGATGCTGGTCATTCTGTTTTTGGGAATTCCCGCAGCCATCGCCTGGGCCAGTATCTTTGGTATTGGGTTCGGGTTGCCGGAACGCATTGAGCAGGCCCTGAGCATGGGGCCCTTCAAGACCAAGGTCCGACGCGTTTCTTTTGATCTGCTGCGTGGCCTGGTGGCAGAAGGGGTTGAAGTTTATTCCTCCAAAGCCGAAGGAAAACAAATTCTTAAGGTTGGAAGCGTGGCACTGTCGCCCAATCTATCAGCACTCCTTGCCCAAAAACTGGTGATCGACAAGGTGCTTCTGGATGACACCGGGGCACAAATCCCCATCAGAAATAAAACAGGTCAGATCTCAACTCTTGCCATTGAGGGCGTGAAAGCCCATGTGGTGTTTTTTGACAATCAACTCCATATCACGGAATTTGAAGCCATCGTCCAAGGCATTCGTCTCCGCGGGGGCGGGGTCCTAAAAAACCCGGGGCAACTGGAAATCGAACAGCCCGGGAGAGAGGCCAAACCGCCGCCGGAAATCCTGAGCCGCCTGGTCGATCTTCTCAACGACCTGAAATTTCCGGGTAACAAACCCACCATCACTCTGGAGTTCACAGCGGATCTTGCTGACCTTTCCAAGCTGGAAATCGAGCCCATCACCTTTCGCTCCGGCCCCATCGTGGCGAAAGATTGGAAGCTCGCAGGCATCGAGGCTGAGGCACGATACGTGGAAAATGGATTATTTTTGGACCGGCTGATGATTCAGGATGAGCTTGGCAGCCTCCGCATCTGGGCTGTTCTCAAAAATAAACATTTGGCATTTGAAGCAGACAGCACGCTCGGGCATGCACAATTTTTCGGGTTGCTGGGAAAAGACAAAATCCCGGAAGGCCTGGTTCTGAATGAAGCGGTCCAATTTTCCGTTCAAGGCTCTTATGACTTCTCCCATGACAAACCCGAAGTTTCGGCCATTGGAGCCTTCCATGTCGGGTCCTTCCGCTTTCGCGGCGTGGAGGCCGAATCCCTTCGTGCCAATTTTGCAGTGAAAAAAGACAAAGTCTTCATCCGTGAGGCAAAGTTGGTTGTTGGAGGGCAGGACGCTGACGCCGATGTCCTGATCGCCCCGGGGGATTTCCGCCTGAAAGCCACCAGCACCATCAGACCCACCAGCCTGGCCCCGGCCATGGATGACATCGCCAGAGACTTAATCTCAAAAATGGAATTTAGAGATGCCCCATGGGTGCAAATATCTCTGAAAGGTTCCTCCGCGGAATTCAAAAATATGCAAGGTCAGGGATCCCTCAAATTGGGGCGCACGGCGATGCGGGAAGCCTGGATCGATACGGCCGAGTCGGACCTTGAGGTGGGAGGCGGCGCCATCACTTACAAAAACATCGTGCTTACCAAGGACAAGGGCATCGGACGGGGAACCTTCATTTATGATTTTGGTGGCCAGCAAGTTCGCTTGGAAAACATCGTTTCCACGCTCGACCCCTTTGCAGTGCTCATGTGGATCGACCCAAAAATAGCAGAAGCTGTCGCTCCCTACAAATTCCGTCAACCGCCAAGCGTCAAAGGCTCGGGTGTTGTCCACATGAAGGACCTTTCAAAAAACAAGCTCTTCCTTGCGGTGGAGGTTCCTGAGGGCTTGGACTATGAACTGCTCGGGAAGACCCTGCGTCTGGGAAAAACATCGGCCAACGTGGATATTATTGGCGCTGTGGTCCAAGCCCGCGTCAAGCGCTCCACTCTCATGGGCGGAACGGTCAGCGTCTCAGCCGATGTGTCCATCGACCCCAAAAAACCGGTATTTGATGCGGATGTGGACGTTCGTAAGGTGGATTTCGCAAAACTCACAAAACTCTACTTCGACTTCGACACTTCCAAGGGCGTTGTCAGCGGCCGCTACAAGTTTTCTGCTCCCACCACCCAACCTCAAAAAATGAAAGGCGAGGGGAACATTCGGGTCGAAGAAGGCAATGTGTTTGCCATTCCCATTCTTGGTCCCCTCTCGGACATCATCAGCAAGATCATCCCGGGTGCCGGCTACCAGACGGCACGGATAGCAACGGCGGATTTTGTGATTGCCGACGAAACGATCACCACCAAAAACCTGGAGATCGAAGGTGCTGGATTCAGTCTCTTTGGAAGTGGCGACATTTTTTTTATGACCGACCGAATGGATATGAGTGTTCGAATCAATGCCCGCGGCCTCCCGGGGATTGTCTTATTCCCGGTGAGCAAGCTGTTTGAATATGTCTCAAGCGGCTCAATCTCCAATCCGGAGTGGCGGCCAAAGATTATTCCCCGGCTGACACCTCAAAGCAACGGGCAGAAACCGAAAACGCGTTAGTATGAACAAATCACAGGGGCGGTGCCTCAGGGGATTTGTTCGGGTTAGAATTCAACCCCGGTGGAAAAACCAAGGATTGTTGCGTTTTGCACGTTGCCGGTGCCATTTGGTCGAATGGCATATTGGGCAAATGGTTGAACATAGGCCCACGGATTGATCTGAATCCGGTAACCCCACTCAAGAAACATCGTGTAATTTGGTTGATTGGAACTTCCACGTGATCGCTGAGCGAGCGTGTTGTAATAGCTATAGTTTCCATAAGCCAAAGCGAGCATGGTGAGATCCTTGTCGCGGCTGGGGATCAGCCCTTTGTAAACCAGTCCGGACTGAAAATAGAAGGGGTAGAGATTATTGTACTTGGGAGCAAACGAAACCATGGAGAACAGGCTCAAACCCTGATCACTCAGTTTGGGTGCCTCGATGCTCATGGGGGACTTGAAATCTTTTCCCGTCACCTGGCTTTTTCCATCGGAGGCGGGTTCTTCCGACGCTGTCTCCGCCGAGGCCTCGCGAAACAACATTTGGTCTGCCTGCCCGTAAAATCCATACTGACCGTATTGATACGTTCCATTAAACGAATTTTTTTGTTGGCCGGAGTAATAACCACCAATCGCATATTTTCCGGGCAACTCCTGAGGACCGATCTTCGGAGTTACTCCTGTTTCACCCATCACCAAGAGACCATTTTTAGAAGAGTCGGAAGCGAAACCCTGAAACGCCACGCCATGATTTGACGAAGCTGTCGCTTCGGGATAGGCCATGAAGAGACCTGCCTTTGCGTAATACCATTCAAGTGGCTTGACTCTTAATGTGCCTCCCCAGGTCGAGAAACTCGAAGAAAATGAGATATTTCCTCCCAAGCCCTTTGAGCTGTTCACCGCATTGTTCAGGAATAATTTTGAGAGCGGTTGATCGAGGAATTCCTTCTGGGGCTGGAGCCATCCCCCACGCAAGACAATCATATCCTTCACCGAAAAATGATCTGCCGACCCGATTTCCAGACCAAAAGAAAGCACGCGGAATTGCGTCCCCGAGTTCCAGTTGGAAGGACTGAACATACTGCTGGCTTGGACCACATCATTTGGATCGGCCGAACCGCTGGGGTCCCGCCACCGGAAGGCAGAGAAACCCTTAACCCCTTCCAAGGCCTCCAACTGAAACAATTTGCCAAAGTTTTGCTGGGCACCAAATTCCAGTCCCTGATCCCAAACGCCCCGTGACCCACCCTGACTATCCACCACCCCAAAAAAGGCTCCGTAATATTTGCCATAAATGGTCAGCCCCTTGTCATCGAGGGTTTCCCGCAAGCCAAACCAATTGCCGGTCATGGTTTTCCCATTCCACCATTCCTCCACTGCGGAATTTTGCACTGGCGGGGTCGTTTCACCTGCAGTGAGCGATGAAAGCGAGGCTGAGGCGATGACAAGGGAAGCCACGAAGCGAAGTGACAAAGAGTGAGGGATGGGAGACATGGGAGATTTGGTTGAGGGGGTTATTTCTTACTGAAATGAAGATGTTCTCAACAACAATCACAAGATCTGAGAAAATAAAAAACGAGGAGGCTTGTTCACCGCCGGTTCAAAATGACGCTCCCCTCCGCAACCACACGGGAATCCACGCCGGCGGATACCTCAAAAACCAACAGTCCGCCAAGTTCACCGGTTTTTTTTGCAAAAAGGGTGATTGTTTCGCCCGGGCGTGCCGCCGCAGGGAACTTCATCGACCGGATTGCGGAGAGAAGGAACCCACCTTGATGTTTGTCGACCGCCTCATCGCTGGCAGCCGCGATGCCTGCCGCCTGAGCCAGCGCTTCCGTGAGCAGGACCCCGGGGACAATGGGGTCGCCAGGGAAATGCCCCAAAAATACCAGGTCAGCGGGATCGAAGGTCTTTTGGCATCGGGCCCATGCCCCGCCCCCAAGTTCCAGGACCTCATCCACAAAGACAAACGGCGGCCGGTGGGGGAGGCCCTTGAGAGCGGATTCAGGTGCTGGCATCCTCTTTTGCGAGAGCCTCGCGAAGTCTGTGGTAAAGCGGTTCGAGGGCTTCTGGCAGAATCCGGGTGTCACCGATCACCGCCATAAAATTCGAGTCCCCAATCCAGCGTGGCACGATGTGGATGTGAAGGTGGTCATCAACGCCGGCTCCTGAGACTTTTCCAAGATTCCATCCCACATTAAAACCTTGTGCCTTCACGCACTCCTTGAGCAATTTTTGGGCAAGAATGGCAAGCTGCCAAAGATCGAGCACTTCTCCTTCTGTGAGTATTTCCATATCCGCCACCTTGCGGTAGGGCACAGCCATCAGATGCCCGGCAGAGTAAGGATATTTGTTCATAATCAAAAAGGCGGTCTTGCGTCGGGCAACAACCAAATGGGCCGCATCATCGTTCGTTGCGGCCGCCTCACCAAGAAAGTCATGTCCAGTCTGGTGCTCGGCGCGGAAGTATTCAACTCTCCATGGGGCCCAGAGGGATTCCACGGTTTTTTGGGGAAAAGATTCGTCAGGCATGGTCAATTGGGAAAAGTGAGTGGGTCAAAGTTTGGTGAGATGTCAGCATTTTGATTCATGGGTTTGCCCGAGCCCAGCGAAAGAGCCGCCACATAGGCAATCATGAGGGCATTGTCTGTGCGAAGTGCTGGCTTTGCAACCTGCAGTTGGATGCTGTCCTTGGCCAGGAACTCCGAAGCACGCTCCACCAACCGGGCATTAAAGCTCACGCCACCACTGAGCGTGGCGACCGATCTACCGCGTTTCCGCGCGGCGGCTGTCAACTTGCGGGCAAGCACTTCGATGACGGCTTCCTGGAAGCTCGCGCAAATA
>JBGTAR010000266.1:0-3895 GCA_041749815.1 Terrimicrobiaceae bacterium | reverse complement strand
TGGGAGCCGGTGAAGTCGCCAACAACTTCCACGTTGGAAAGATCGACTTCCACACCGTTGATGAGCTTGACGCCGATGCCGTGAATTCCGTCCGCAGCAACGGATTGTGCCATGGCCTCGCCGGATTCGATGTCGAACGGTCCGGTGTATTTGTAGAATTCATAACGGCGCGTGACGACTTCATCGTCGTTGGGCAGTTCTTCCGCCGCAGCCACAAGCTCGTTGTTAGGGGCATCCGCCTTGTTGTAGTCTGTTTGCAGGATCTGCCATTCGGCCTCGACCTCATCGGGTTCGCCGTTCCTCCAGTTCTTGTCATTTGCGTCATCGGGATCGTCCGAAATCAGATCGCGAAGTTTTATCTCACGGTTGTTGTGGCTCGTGGTTCGGATTTCCTTCACCCACACCGCCTTGCCGAATTCCTTGGGCTCCGGCACTGGTGGTGGCGGTGGCGCGATCACCGCCTGCACCGCCGGTGCGGCGGCGCCAGCGGGTGGGTAATAGGTGAACGTGGGCGTCGAAACCTGCACGGCTCCGCCACGCACCAGCGTGCCTCCCTGATCGACGAGCCAGTTGTAGCGGACTGCCGTGGGCTGAGCGCGATAGCCCACGCCAAAGTGCTCGCCGCCGAAGTTCACTGCCGGATTGGTGAACATATGGCCGTTGGTTGCTGCAATCGGCCCGGCAGGGATGGCGGTGTATGCGGCCCACGAACCATCCGGGTTTTTTTTACTCTCCCAGCGGATGACACATTTCGGGTGCCCTGCCACGGAATTATCTTCCGTGATGTTGGGAGCGCCGTAGTGATTGTAGTTATAGGTGTAGCTGATGTCGGTGCTGTGGCAGTCCTCGAGCTCGATCTCGAAGCCATGGCACTCGATCCCGGTGTCGTTGACGGTGTCGAAGTTATTGATGCTGCCATAGGCAATGCTGGCTCGGGCGGAGCAGGCCAGCAGCGGCATGAGGCAAACGATGTGAATCCATGACAGACGGATTCGTTGAGCTTTGATGCGTGGGGTTTTCATGGTGGTTCGTTGAAAAATTGGGTGGTCGATTGTGGAGTGGGATCTGGCGGCGCTTAGATGATTATCCCAGTTCCGGGGCTTTCTGCGGGGTGCGCTTTTTGTGGGGTCGAGGAATGTGCCGCCGCAGTGTCCGGGTGGATGGGGTGGGAAAGACTCATGATCACCACCAGACATGCCACTCGCAGCCGGGTATGCGAGTTCTTTTCAGTTAAGAAATTTCTTACGATTGGTGAGGGGCCGTGCGCCGCTCCGTGCCCAATCACCACCCGCTGCGATGATGCCGAAAACCGGCTAGAAGTTTGCGGCGAGGTTCTAATCGTGGGCGTTGATACAATGCAGCAATCGGTTCGTCAGAAGTCGCGCTAAGACCGTGCAAACGAGCGAGGAGCATGATCCAAGCCCAGTCCCAGACATATCCGACAGCGAGCGCGGACATCCCTGGGTTCGAACGGAGGACATCGGTACCGAATAGACCGGAACAGCCGGTTCGAACCCCCCTGTTGTTCGTAAATGCTGCAAAAATGGTTTTGACCTTCCCAAATCTTTGCTACGTTCAGAAATGATTAGTGCCTATAATTGGACTGCCGGACTCAAAGTCATCTACGATAAATCTGTGGCCCTCTACCTCAGCGGAGACCACGATCTGAACTCTCATTTTACCCCGGAGGAAACGGCAGCCCTTGCGGAAATCGGGCTCCGTCCGATCAACGTTTTTCATTACGCCGAGGATTTTGCAAAGTATGAGGAGCCAAGCTGGGATACCTTTTTATTGGTGGCGGCCGCCCGCCGCGACTACTTCTTGCACGAGCAGCAGGGGGCAACAAATCCCGAGGAAATCAGTGCTGACGAACTCCCCGCAAAAACCGAGGCCTTGGAAGGGATTGAGTGGCTTCCGCGCATTATCCGCAAAGCTCAATGTTTTTTGGAGGGCGGACTGTGTCATGACATCATGTATGGCTGTGGTGGCGACCGCAGATTTTTTAAGGAACACGGGATCCATGCGGCAGATTTGCTTCGCATTGTCTGGGCGTCACGCGGTGACGAGCAGAAAGTTCTCCGATTTTTGCGGGAAAGCAATCTGACCGAATAGATTAACCGGCCGACAGGATTCGATCTGCCGCACAGGCGGCACCGAAACCATTGTCGATATTTACGACAGTGACCCCACTGCCGCAGCTGGTCAGCATCCCCAGGACAGCCGCAATGCCTCCAGCCCCTGCGCCATAACCAATACTGGTTGGCACAGCGATCACGGGAGCGGCAATCAACCCGGCAACCACGCTGGGAAGAGCTCCTTCCATGCCAGCCACAACAATCACGAGGGAAAAAGCGCGTATTTCCTCCAAACGGCTGAGGAGGCGATGCAGGCCGGCGACGCCAATATCTGAAATCAGAACCGCCTGACGGCCAAAAAATTCCAGGGTCACAAGTGCCTCCTCGGCAACAGGCAGGTCCGAGGTTCCTGCGCAGAAGATGCCCACTTGACGGCTGCTGATGTCCCGGGCGTTGGCTCCCACAGTCAGACACTGGGCTCGTTCAAAGAATCTGGCTTCCGGGAGCCGGTTCTGTACCTCGGTGAAGTGACTTTGGGTGATCCGAGTAGCCAGCACGGGTTGCCCAGCCTCGCGGAGTGCGAAGGCAATTCCAGCGACCTCCCCCGGGGTCTTGCCGCTTCCAAAAATGACCTCGGAGCGGCCGCAGCGGTCCTTGCGCTGGAGGTCGATCCTCGCATAGCCCAGGTCCCGCTCCCCAGTGTTCTCAGTCGACATTTTCTTTGAAATACCGACGCATGGGAATCATCCCGCTTTCCACAAATTCGTGACGGAGGTAAAACCGCTTCACGGGTTCATTGGGTAAGTCCGTGAGCAGGGTGATCCTCACAAAGTTTTTGCTCTTGGCAAATTCAACCGCATGCTCCAAAAGCAGCGCACCATATCCCTGGCTTCGGTGGTCCCGATGAATCACAAGATCTTCCAGAAGAAGCACAAATCCCCCTTCAGCCGTGCTGATGGTGATTAAGAGGTTGATCATGCCAATAATCCTCTGTGGCCCGCGAAGCACAAAGATGCGGCCCCGGGAGGGCTGTTCCAAAATGAGCCGTAACCCTCGGAGCTGCTTGTCGCGATCCGGGGTAAAGTCGGCCTCCTCAGAAAACAGGTCGAACAACAAATCTGCCAACTCCGGCAGATCATCCAGGGTGGCACTTTCGACGCGAAGGTTCTCGATCACGGTTACCAGTGAAACAGATTATTGCTCAAAACGCAACGATCGGAAGGCGGAAGCAGGGGTAACGGGCGTCCCGCCCGTTTTTTAACCCATCCACAAATCGCACGGGCGGGATGCCCATACCCCCTGTTCAGCACTCCGATCAACCCTTCTGGGAGTCGAGAACCGCATTCAGCACATTGGTTGGAACTTGCTCGAAATGCGAAGGCTCCATCGAGTATGAGGAACGTCCCTTGGAGAGGGAGCGGATGGCCGTCGCATAACCAAACATCTCTGCCAGTGGCACTTCTGCGGTGATGGTGCAAAGGTTGATCTTTGTTTCCATGCCGCTGATGCGGGCACGCCGACGGTTCAAGTCGCCCATGATGTCCCCTTGGAACTCATCAGGAGTGATATTTTCCACTTTCATCACAGGCTCCAAAAGAATCGGCTTGGCGCGTTTGAGCGCATCCTTGAGGGAAAAGATGGCCGCCATTTTGAAGGCCAGTTCATTGGAATCCACATCATGGTAACTTCCGTCAACAATGTCGATGTTCAGATCAATGACGGGATAACCGCCCACCACACCATTCAAGGTTGCCTCATTGAGACCCTTGATAACGGCAGGGATAAAGTCCTTCGGAATTGTTCCGCCCACGACTTTGTTT
>JBGTAR010000265.1:0-8970 GCA_041749815.1 Terrimicrobiaceae bacterium | reverse complement strand
GCCCAACATGCGCACAATATGGATAAAACGACACTATGGGGCAAAGGCCCGAGTCTAATCGGAACCGCCGGATGCGGACCCGCATGTCCGGTGGTGTGGGACCCGTGGCTGACTAATACTCAGTCACGGGGACCCGATTCGCATTTTTATTTCCAGTAGATGGTGGGTTGGGGGCCATACTTCTTCAGTCTGTATCTGTAATACATGTAGGCAGTCGCTGCGCCAACTACTAACGACCAAGACGCTCGCCACAAGAATGGGCTTTTGAGAGAAATGACCCCATACATGCCCCAATGTTCTATTTTTGCAAACTGGCCTTGCTGCATCCAGTAGGAAAGCTGTCCAGCAACCACAAACGGAAAATCCAAAATTGCGGCGAAACCCATAATCGGCATTCCAAACTTAGCGTAGGGGCTGCTGTTGAATGCTGTCATCACAACGCCATAGCCGAGAAGCACTATTCCTGCTGCGGCAAGCCGATGAAGAACTGCTACGCCAATCGTTATCCAGAAGTAGCGCATATTTTTTGCGAACAAGTGATTATACCAGTCCGCATAACATCCCATTTTGGGGTGTTATACGACAAATGGCCAGGGTGGATTGGCGGGTTGCGGCTTCCATGGTCAGAGGACTATCGAAAAAGCCATGGGGTTGGAAGGGGATTTTCTTGGAAATTGGGCAGATGGGATTCCATCGCGGGAAAAAATCGTACACTTGCAGGAAGGGATCTGATGACGGGGTTTGGAATGAACCAGGGATGGAAACATCGTCAGGTACTCATCAATCAGAAGGTTTTATTCTTGAGCAGGAAACCCATGCTTCAAATTTGATTCATAAATCCTTTCTACGATCTGCATTCTTTCGGTGAAGTAACGATTTCCCTTCCATTTAAAAATCTCCTTCATGTTTCGATAAATGCGTGCTCGTGGTGAATCGAGTTCGATATTGCTCACAAGTGTTCGTTCCCACTCCCCGAAACCAGCCCATAGGCGCCAACGTTTCATGCATGGTTCTCGGTCTTTCCCGAGATATTTGGCTAGGTATTTGGCTCGTTCGGAGGGAATCCTTTGAACGTGAATTCTGCCCCATCCTGATTGCAATGCCAGCTTGCGACATGCATTCACATCAACGAAACGGTTGGTGATCATGTGGACATGCAAGCCGTGGTTTTCGTGAAGTTCGAACACTCGCAATCCGCACAAATCAGGCCAGGTGCGTTTGATCAGGGTCAGGAGATGGTTCCATCGCTTGCGAGTGTCCTTGATGTCCAGAACCTCTTTGAAAGTGAATGTCCACATGTAGAGGCCTCGTTCTGCCAATCGCTCGGCAGAGAAAAGGAAGGCAGCTTTGCTTTTGTTCATGAATTCTGTGGAGTTGTTTCGATATAGACAAGATTAAGGCCCGGCGGCCCCGCTCCGCGGGGCCATCCGGGCCTTGTTCCTTACACGGGTATCGGAGATGCCTCCTGCTGCATTTTGGCCGAGAGGAATCCTGATCGGCTCTCTAAGCCCGAGAGTTCGAAGGCGTAGGCCTTTCCGCGCTCAGTCGGGATTTTCACCGTTTGCGGGTCCATCTCTCCTCTTGCGAGGAATTGCGAGACCTGAACGGTTTCCGTTCCGTCGGCTCGTTCCACCAGGATTTTCAAACTGGTGAAGGCGCACGATTGTCCGGTCTTTTTGTCCACGTAGCGGACGACCTCAACTTTTGCCCCACGGCATTCTCCCACAAGGAAGATTTTTCCCTGAAGCATCGCTTTTGTGATTTTATCTATCATTTTTTTCACCCCCTTTCGTGGCAGTTGCCGCCGGTGTTTGTGACACCGGAAATGGGTTGAATTGGAGGGGGGTTGTCTCCATCAAAAATTGCTGAAGTTCTTGAACCGGAAACAGGGGGCGGCGAGTGGCGCGCGAAGGACGCAGGAGACCCCGTTTAGTGAGCCTGTCAATTGTTGCTGGACTCAGTCCGAGGAACTGAGCGGCCTCGACACGGGTCAGCGCGAGGCGGTTCGAATATGCTGGTGTTGTCATGCCCCCAGACTACGAGCAGCGGAATTTTCTAAATCGGGAACTTTCGTTCCTAAAAGTCTGTATTTTTTGAAGGGCGTCCTCGCCTCGCCATTTTCAAGCCGAGTTCATCGCAAATATCCCGAATGAACTCGGAAAAATTGTGCCATGTTCCAGTGTCCTTTTTGGTCTCTCTTGCTTCATCGAGAGTTTTTCGAGCACGTTCGGGGAATTGACTGGCGACAAATCGACAAAGATCCTGGCGGTTTCTGAGCTCGCCGATTTCATTCCAATGCTCTGATAGGATTCGGAATGTCTCTGTGCGTCGGTCAAATTCTGTGGTTGGATTCTCGATGTCTACAGCGAGTGCTTGCTTCCCACCTGCAGCAAATGACTCTCGAAACTCGTGTGCATCGCGGATACTCTGTTTTTCAACGAGGCGCATTACTTCCATGCGAACCTCTCTTGCATTCTGCTTCGCGTCCTCGGCGAATTTGCGGAAAGATTCGTATCCCGGGATAATGATACGCAGTTTCTTCGCTACTTCTGGTTCTAAATTGCGACCTGCTTCCTTCAATTCAGAGCTTTCCCACTGCTTAAGGAAGCTCGAACTTGAAACAGCCTTGTCCATGCGATATTCGATCATCGTGAGCGCATACCCAAGTCGACGACCAATTTTTGCAGGTGTAAGATCTGATGGGTTGTTTGGAAAATGCAGCCAACAATTGGGGGATTTCTTGTCCAGGTTTCGAACCCATTCTGGTTTAGAAATTTCCGCACTCCACCACTCGTGGTTGTATCCCGCTTCAGTGGTAGCAGTCCTAAGGTAAATCACGAGTTCCTCAAGCCATCTCAGTTTTTTGCGTGGCTTGCTTTTCTTGGTCAAAAATCCTCGCCAAACACAGTCATTCTTTATCTGAGTGGATTCCTCACTTCCGAGAAGAATCACCTTTCCGTCCTTGATCATCCGTGAGCGAAAGCACTCGTAAATGATAGCATCCCCTTCGTCAGGTTGGCCGTTTGAATCTGTTTTAGACGTTTTCTTCATCCCCCATGAGGCTTGCCATCCGCTGGGAGTGCTCCCGGCTCAGGACATGCGCGTATGTTCTCAGTAGGAGCGCCCCACCGTCAACATGTCCCTGCCAGCGCGAAACGGTTTGAACATCAACTCCCCGCATGAGTGCCCGCGTGATGAACATCCGGCGAAGGCTTCGGAGGGTGTAATGAGGGAATCCCAAGCGATGGCAGGCCGCCTCAATGGCTTTCTTGCAGTTGTCGACTGGCATCAGGCGGGCCTCCGGCTCTGGTGATGCCCGTTCCAGAAGCTTTTCTATGAGGGGGCGTGCGTTGGGGTAGATGGGAACGGAAAAGCCCGTCACGGTCTTTAGGCGAAAGCATGTCATTGTTCCTGCCTTGAGGTTGATGTCACAGCGCCTCAGTCCCACAATCTCCGCCTGTCCCAAGCCGGCCTCCCCAGCGAGTTGAATAAAGTCTGCTGTTTCTTCCTGTCCATGGGGGTTGTGTCGATCTTGCGAACGCAGGTCGTTCATGATGGCTTGAAATTCCTCATAGGTGGGAGTCAACCGAATCGGCTTTTCCCGTTTCCTGTATTTCACGCCGAGCATGGGAGAAACCGCGAGTTCGCGATCATTGACGGCTTGATCAAACATGGCCCTGGAAGTCGCAATGTAATCGTTCACGGTGGCAGCTGCTTTGTCCTCGTATTTCGCAATCCACATCTCCACATGGGAACGCCGGATCTTTGCCAGCTCACGGGGTGCGGTTTGGGGCCAGTCTTGAAGCATCAGGCGAATCGCATTGTGTTTGTGGGTGACTGTGGAGGGACGGCCGCGGACCGTTTGCAGATACCGCCCTGACATCTCATCAAGCGTCAACTTGGTGCGAACGGCATCCGAAATCTCAACATCCCCACGAAGTTGCCTCAGTTTGCGGCGGGCCAGCTCCAGGTCAAAAGTCTCCAGTGATCGGCGGATTTGCTTCCCTTGGAGCTTGAAGAGCGCATAGTATGTGCCGCCCTTATAACGATAAAGACATGGCCCAACTTTCACCCAATCTGTTTTCTGCTTTTCAACGTGCTGGCGCATGGTTGGATCATAGCGGGTTACAAAATCGGGTGACAAGGCTAAAAAATGGATCGAATAAAATCGATGTAAGTCATTATAAATGAGGACAATGGGGGTATAGCTCAATGGTTAGAGCAGGCGGCTCATAACTGCTTGGTTCACGGTTCGAGTCCGTGTACCCCCACCAACTGATTTTTTGTATTTGAAGGATGATGAAAGAATTTGTGCTCTCCCTGGACATCGGGACCTCGTCGGTTCGAGCGGCGTTGTTTGACCACAAGGGGCAGCGGGTCGAGGGCACATTGGTGCAGAAGAGTTATCCTCTGACGACCGGGGGCGACGGGCAGGCCACGCTGGATCCCGGGGAATTGCTTGGCAGGGCCCATCTCTGTTTGCGGGGGGCCCTCCGGGCGGCTCCGAGCACGGGCCGATGGATTGGGGGAGGGGTCACCTGCTATTGGCACAGCCTGTTGGGGGTTGATGCGGTGGGGGAACCGCTCACACCTATTTTCACTTGGGCTGATTCCCGCTGCCGCCCGGATGCGGCGCTGTTGAGGGAGGAGTTTGATGAACGTACGATCCATACGGAGACCGGGTGCATGCTACGAGCCTCCTTTTGGCCGGCCAAGCTGCGGTGGCTGCGGAGGACCGAAGCGAAATTGTTCAGGCGGGTGAGTTATTGGATGTCTCCGGCTGAGTGGGTTCAGTGGAAACTCACGGGGCAGCGTCAGTGTGCCATCGGCATGGCGACTGGCACCGGTCTTTTTAATCCCTCGACTCTGTCCTGGAGTGCGCGCTTGCTTGAGGCTGCGGGGATCCGTGAAAACCAATTGTCTCCTGTCACCGATGAAGCGATGTCATGGAAAAACGCCTCCCTCTTCCCGGCCATTGGCGATGGGGCAGCCAGCAATCTGGGTTCCCAATGCAAGGGACCTGACTGGGGGGCCATCAATGTGGGCACGAGCGCGGCACTGCGGGTGATTCGATCCGGGAAGAACGTGATGGCACCTTTTGGTTTGTTTGGGTATCGGGTTGATGCCCGGCGCTATCTGGTGGGCGGTGCTGCCAGCAATGCCGGCAATTTGCGGGCTTGGTGTTTGAGGGAGTTGCGATTGAAGGCGAGCGGTGAAGCCCTGGAAGCTGCTCTGGCCAGCAGGCCCCCCTCAAAATTAACTGTGTTGCCATATTGGACAGCAGAACGAGCTCCTCGATGGAATGAGGATTCCACGGGGGTGATTGCAGGAATCACCCAGGACACCACGGCCCTCGATCTGCTCGCTGCGATCACGGATTCCTCCTATTTGCGCCTTGCAGAAATTGCCGGGGCCATCCCCAGCACGCAGCCCATTCGATGGCTCGTTTCGGGTGGGATTTTGCACTCGGACCGAGCGCTCAAGCGTTTGGCGTCAGCGTTGGATTCCCCACTCTATCGAAACCCTGAACCCGAGGCTTCCCTGCGTGGAGCAGCGGTTTTTGCGTTGGAAAAATTGGGGTATTCACCCGGGCTGCTCCGACCCGGCGGGCCTGTCCAACCGGACAAGGCTGCGGTGGACGTCTTCAAATCACAACGGGCACGGGCTGCTGCTTAGTCCGGGTTGGGTTAGTGCGTCAAGGTAGGATTCCTTGCTCTCCTAGGCTCCCCCCAACAGATACCGATATCCTTCTCTGAATCATTCAAATATCAACAGTTCGAATGGCATCTTCCCCCAATAATACCGCCCTGCGGTGAGGCAGGGCGGCATGTTGGTTGGGCAGGGTTTTAGTCTTAGCTGACCGTGATCTTGCGGGGTTTTGCTGTTTCGGCTTTGTGGAGTTTGACTGTCAGCAGGCCCTGTTCGATACCCGCAGCGATGTTGGTGGTGTCGATGCTGGGATCCAGGTCGAAGACTCTGCGAAAGTCTGCTGCCTGACGTTCGTTGTGAAGACCTCTTCCCTGGCTGGGCGCGCCGGATCGATGGCCGATAATGGCCAGTTGGCCATCATCCACCGTGATCTCCACGCCATCTTTGGAAACGCCCGGGAGTTCAACCTCCAGGGTGTAGCCGTTGGCATCATGATGGAAGTTTGCTCGTGGCGTCACGAATTGGACTCTTGTGGCGCATGCTGTTTCTGGATTTTTTGTTAATGTGCTCATTGTTGTTTTTGGAATTGTGTCATGCGGGGGGATTTTTCCCCGCATGACGGATGGAATTTTAGTTCAAGCCAACGGTGATTTTTTTGGGTTTGGCCTCTTCGGCTTTGGGAAGAGTGACCGTTAGGACGCCATCTTTGTAGCTGGCTTGGACGGCCTCAGCCTTAACCGGAGAGGGAAGGGTGATTGTGCGGCTGAAACGTCCGAAGAAACGCTCACTGCGGAAGCTTTCACCTTTTTGGGAGTCCTCCTCCTGTTTGCGTTCCCCGGAAATGGTTAAGTCCCCATCTTGCAGCGAAAGATCGAAATCCTCGGATTTCAGCCCCGCCGCATCCAAGACGATGGTCACTTTCTCGTCATCTTCCAGCACATCCAGCGCAGGTGCCCAAGCTGGGCCGTTTTCTGGTCGGTAATTGGCCAGGTGGAATGCCGAATCCAAAAACCCCCGCAGGGAAGAAAGGCGGTCATAGGGTGACCATGCTGTCAGTTCAGGTGTTTGATATCTTAGTATGCTCATAGGTTGTTGTTTTTGTTGTTCGATAGGTATTCAGCTTGAGACATGCCAAGCAAAGGGAGGGATGGGGAAAATAGTTCATAAGAGATTCAATATAAGATAGATGTGAATCAGGTCCGAAAGAGGTTGTGCGTGCATGTGTTGATAAAATGTGTCATAATGGCTCATAAAATCAAATAGAGTGTATCCAAAAATAGAGTCATAATGGCACAAAACGGTCTGGCTCTTGGATATGCACATGCACTGCCGAGACGGCTGAAATCCCGCTTCGTACCGCCTCCGGCTGGAGGAGAAACAAGCCGGCGGACAAGGCTTGTCACGCCACAGGTCTTACGAAGGGGGAGACTGTCTCGCCCTAGCAAGGAGAAAAGCTAGTGTGGTGCGCCAAACAGAACAGGCCATCTGCTGAGCGGACTGCGTTGGCACATCAGTCGGGATTCAGGCGGGTTCCACCACGACCGAGATGATTTCCCCCGGGCGGCAACGGATGGAGACCGTCATTGGTCTGCAGCAGACCGCGCAGTCTTCAATAAGGTCGAGCGATCCTCCTTGGGTGGAGACCTGGATGGCAAACTCCTCACCGCATTGCGGGCAGGAGACCATGATGTCTTCTTCGAGATTGATAGGACGGGGAATTATTTGGTCGCAGCAGGAATCACAATCACTGGACGTTTGGATTTTTTCAGGACTCCTGTCACCACGCTGCCGCTAAAGAGGTGGTAGAGTGCGCCATGACCATGGGAGCCAAGAAGAATATAGGTCACATCTTCGGACTCTGCACAGTCGAGAATTTCGTTCACAGCGGTTCCTATGACGGCCCTGCTTGTGGTCTGGGTGCTCCCGAGACGGCTGGCTAATTGTTCCAAACGTTTTTGAACAGTCTCCTGGTCCGGCAGATTTTCTTGAATGGGAGTGGCGAGCACATCCATCGAGGCCCCGACGGGAATGTAGGACACCACAGGCTCGATCACATGGAGGAGAACGACCCTGGCATTCAAAGATCCTGCCAGTTTTCCGGCTTCTTTCAGCACGGCGTCGGTGGCTTCGCTGAAGTCGAGGGGAACGAGGAGCGTGTTCATAAAATTAATTTAAGCCTTTTGGGATTGTTTTGCCAGCCAGGAATCGTTGGATTGATGTCTCAAGGTTGGCTCAAAAATTCATGGAGTCAACGAACCCTCTACCAAACTTTGAGTCAGCAAAGACTTAAGCTCTTCTATTTCTGTCGCCGATGTTTTTGCCACAAAGCCGTTCGCATGAGCAAAGTGCACTTTGTTGTGGCTGGCGATTCGTGTGAGGTCCAAGCGGGCGTTATCACGAAATCTTGAAAGCCCGTATCCCTCCCCCCGGCGATCCGGATAAACCAATCCCACCACGTCCGCGGTGAGTTCCTTGCTCACGAGATATTGATCCAACCCGGCGGAAGGTTCGTCAGGCAGGGGGTCCGTTCGCGGCAAAAACAAAAACTGAGCCAAATCCTCTTCGTTTCCCAGGCTCCAGAATTCAACATGACGATCGATAAAATCCAGGCGTGACCGCATGGAATTTACAAAGTCAATCATGTCCGTGCCAACCATCCGCATGACTTCCCAGAGCGGTTCTCCGGGCGACAAAAGCGTGCTCCCGGCAAACCGGCGCAGCAGGGTCAAATCAATCGGCGAGTTGAGTTTGTTTAACACCTCCCGATCAACGCTCAGCCATTTGGCTGTCTTGTTTGGTCCCCGAGAGTCAAACCACTCGGTCGGCTCCAACCATTCGCAGAATGCTCGGGCATCATCATACAGTCCAAGATCCTTCAAAACCAATGACAACGTGCAGGTTGGCGGATGATCTTTGGAGAACTGATGATGGTCGAAATTGCGCAGCGCGGGGTCATGGAGATGCCCCACATCGAGAACACAAATGGACGGATCGATGAGATCCGCAGATGTCGGTTCGCGGCGTTCGATGCGGACAGGATTTGAGGCAAGCAAAACACAACACGCCAGAAATTCGTCCTTATGCGCGCCCCCGGGATGGGTCACAAGAAATTTAATATCAGCCATCAGCGGAAGCTATCCTGTTTGCCGTCCGTGCCAAGCCTCTGATTGGGATCCCCCCTGAGATCAGGAATCTTCAAGTTTCTCAAAAACCTTTAGGCAGGCTTCACTGGAAAAGAAGGCATCGCAGCAGGCAGATTCCAAGAGGCGACCTTCTCCCTGCTCCGGACACAGGCAGGCCACCCAATCCGTGACCCGGCGG
>JBGTAR010000264.1:0-3802 GCA_041749815.1 Terrimicrobiaceae bacterium | reverse complement strand
CGGAAATAACCATGCTCCGGTGAGAGTGGTTCGACCGCGATGCCGCGGCGCAAAGCCTCGTTGATGATGATCATGGCATAGGGATTGAATCCCTCCGGCACGGTCGGGCCGACGAAGAGTTTTTCGTTGATCGGATTGCAGCGTTTGATGGCAAAAACCGGCACGCGACGGAAGCCCAGTTTTTCGTAAAGCCGGATGGCGTCCACATTGTCATGCATCACCGAGAGATCGAGCTGGCTGCGTCCGCGCGCACGGTAAAACTCCACAAGATGGCGCACAAGGGCCTCTCCCACACCAGGGCGGGTGGCCTGGGGATCGACAGCCAGTGACCAAAGACTCGAGCCGTTTTCCAAGTCGGAGAAAGCCAGCCCGTGATCCACCCCCAAGGCGGCTCCAAACACGTTACCAGTGCGGCAGGACGTGGCAGCCACAAGTTGAATGCGTTTGTCCTTTCGGTTGGACCAGATCGCACCAGCCTCCAAGGGCACCATGCCTTGCGCAAGATAGATGCGATTGATGGCCTCAATTTGTTTGCGGGACGTCACAGGAGCAATCTCCAACTTCCCGTCATCGTGGCCAATTTCGACATAGTCGGCAAAATCCAGACGGTAGGTGTCCGACGGATCCATGAACAAATCCCGCGGCGCGGTGTTCAAAATCAGATGAGGATCCGTCACATAAAAAGCAATATCGCGGGTGCCAGGTTCTTCCTGCATCAACTCATCTGCCACCTCGCGGGGATCAGCGAAGGTGTGGGCAAAAATCAGGCGCCCCCAACCACAGGGCACGACGACACGTGAGGGAGAGGGTTCGCTCATGCCAAAACGGTGTTGCATGTTGAGGGACAGAAGATCTGGGCGTTCCCAAGATGATCGCTTTCTATTGCCCCCTGACGGCACGGCCGCCAATGGGGCCTTTCAGTGCTCAACTTTCTGCTTGGAGTCATGGGTCAGATGCCGTGTGACTGGAGCCAAAATTCCAACAGGGCCGCCTGCCAGAGTTTGGATCCACGCAAGGGCGTGATGTGGGATTCGGGATCGGCGAGGAGGGTCTCAATGGCCGGGCGCTGAAATATCCCGCGCTGGGTGGCTGCGTCATTGGTCAGATACTCACGGGCCAATTCGAGGAAATCACCTCGCAGATATTTGAGCGCCGGCACCGGAAAATACCCCTTGGGGCGATCAATGACCTCGGAAGGAATGACACGGCGTGACGCCTCTTTGAGCAGATATTTCCCGCCGTCGCGGATTTTGAGGGTTCCCGGCACGGTGGCGGCCAGTTCCACCACCTCGTGGTCAAGAAATGGCACCCGGGCTTCCAAGCTGGCGGCCATGGTATTGTTGTCCACCCGTTTGACCGGGTCATCCACGAGCATGACAAGGCTGTCGATGCGCAGGGCCTTGTCCAGGGCTTTCTCCGCTCCGGGCTGGGCAAAATGGGCCTTCACATATTTGCTGGCATAATCTTCTTGTACCAGTGATGGAGACACCAGCCGGCTGTACTCGGCAAAGTCCCGGTCGAAAAAGTTTTGTTGATACGTGCCAAAAGCATCCGTTGTTTCGGCCATGGGGGGATACCAATGATATCCGCCAAAAATTTCGTCAGCGCCCTGACCGCTTTGCACCACCCTCACAAATTTGCTGACCTCCTGTGAGAGCAGATAGAAGCCCACGTTGTCATGACTCGTCATGGGCTCGGACATCTGGCTGACACAGTCCCGCAGTGCCGGCAGGGTGCGGGCGGCATCGATGAACAGTTTGTGGTGTTTGGTGCCGAAGTGTTTGGCGATGAGGTCGGAGTAACGGAACTCATCCCCCTCCTCGCCGCCCACGCTTTCAAAGCCAATGGAAAAGGTGTCGATCAGCGCGCGGTCGTGTTCGGCCAGCAAGCCCACGATGAGACTTGAGTCCAGGCCGCCGGAAAGAAGGACTCCCAACGGCACATCAGCCACCAGGCGGCGTTTCACCGCGCGGCGCAGGACAGCCAGCGTCTCGTCCTGCCAGGCTTCCTCATCCCAGTCTTGCCGATCCGGTGGAACCCCAAACGTCAGCGACCAATAGGTCTCCATCGTTTCGCGACCATCCGGTTCGATCATCCATGTGCTCGCGGGCGGGAGTTTCTTCACGCCATTGAGGATGGTGTGTGGTGGCGGCACCACGGCGTGGAAACTCAAATAATAATTCAGCGCAACCGGGTCCAGCGAAGTGTCCACCCCTCCGGCGGCAAGCAGGGCTGGGAGCGACGAGGCGAAGCGCAGGGATTTTTGATGACGCGAATAATACAGCGGTTTGATGCCGAGCCGGTCCCGCGCCAGCATCGTGCGTCCGCTGGCCAGATCGGTCACGGCAAACGCAAACATGCCATTAAAGCGCTTCACACACTCCCTGCCCCAGGCGTGGTAGGACTTCAGAATCACCTCGGTATCTCCTTGGGAGGAAAACTCATACCCCTTGCCTTCGAGCTCGGCGCGCAATTCCCGGTAGTTGTAAATGGCCCCGTTAAAAACGATTGCCAGCCCAAGCCTTTTATCAACCATCGGCTGGGCCGAGGCCTCGGTGAGATCAATGATCTTCAGGCGACGGTGACCCAAAATAATATTTTTCCCCACAAAGGTTGAGCCGGCGTCGGGACCCCGACGTCGCATCACTTCCATCATCCGCTCCGTCGCGGATGGCTCCAGGGCGGAGCCCCCATGGGCTAACTCACCACATATCCCACACATGAGCCGGTGTCTTGTTGTCGTTCGTCATAAACGAATTTCCTTTCTCTTTATGGCAACGGGCGAAACCGCAGCCGGCTTGGATAGTTAACTTAACAGACAATGCCGGTTTGAAAACCCTTAATTATCAATCCCTCAATGGACGCTTCTCAAGGTGACAAACCGGATCGACCAAGTTACGGGCACCACGGTGAAAAGGGAGGAGGGCACGTCGGTGTTTGTCTATGAGATGAAGATCAGGCGGCTTTCGATGTTTATTATGCGGCTGGTGGTGCTGCCGTTGTTTCTCGTCGTTGTGCTTTCATGGTCAGTGTTTTGGATGGATCGCTCCTCGATAGGTGACCGTATGAGCGTCTCTTTCGTTGGATTGCTCACGGTGGTGGCCTATCAGATTGTGCTGGGCGACATCCTGCCGCAAATCGCATATCTGACGCTGATCAATGTCTTCGTGAATTTCAGTTTCATGCTGATGTGCGCGACCATTGTGGTGAATTTGATCGTCGGAGAGTATGACCGGAGAGGGAAGCCAGAGGTCGGGAACCTGCTGGATAAAAGGTGCCGGCGGATTTTCCCCATCGTCTATGGGCTTTTCCTGATGTTGCTGACGACGTTGGCCATCATGACCGCCGGGCGGTAGATGACGAGAGTAAAAACAACCACCTTGGCTGCAATGTGGTGGATGCATTCACCGGACCAGGTTGAGGCCAGAAATTTCGACCAAAAGTCGTTCCGGCACGAAACATCAGCCTGGAGAAGTTTCCGTAAGTTGATTCACGCTCTTCAATGCTTCTGTTGGTGTATTCCCTTCCATCGTCTCTTCCATGGAGTGCTCCAGAAGCCTGCAAACGGCAGCCAGAATTATGAGCAGTCTGGATGTTGAAATCAGTATTTCTCCGTGAATAAAGTGAAGGTGTTTCACGTAGTAGATCGCATGGCTTTAATTGGAGCTAGTGTAGTCCGTCAAGCAGATTGCATATTATGAAGGGTTTGACGCCCCCTCTTCACTTTTTCGAGAATGTCCGATGCCTTAGCGGTCCAAATAAATGGTTTTGGATCATCATTATGAACACTGATGTGCTCCTC
>JBGTAR010000263.1:0-6351 GCA_041749815.1 Terrimicrobiaceae bacterium | reverse complement strand
GCTGTGGCGGCTCCCAATCTGAGCGCCGCGGACTCCCTCCTTCAGAAATCGCCAACTGACCTTCCTGCCCTCATGGCCCGCTCGTACTGGAAGCAGTATGCCGGTCTTCCCCAGGTGGCAAGCCATCAGGACGCCGAGGTGGCCTTGCTGGCCCACCCGGACTCAGCTGCGGCCAAAATCGCTTTTGCAAGGACTTCGGGTTTGAGTCGTTCCGAAACGTTGGAAAAATTTTCTGTCAGCTTGGCAGTGCCCGGCCTTGATGACAAACAACTGTCTTCACTCGCCGCTTTGGATTTGAGCGTGGCTGAATCCACAAAATCTGCTGACGCATTTTCCAAAAGGGCGGCATTTCTGAATGGAGTCGCCCTTCAATATCTGTTGGCCCTGGCTGATGCTGACTCGGCTCTCCTCATGGAACCAAACTCCCATTCGGCTTTGTTTGAACGAATGACAGCACTGATCGGGTTGGGTAGAACAAATCTGGCCGCCTCCGCCTTGAATTCCCTGGAGGCCAGTAAACCCTCCAAAGAAATCATGGCTTCCGCATTACGAACGTTTGCCAGTGCCGAGTTTGCAAGCGGGGATAACGTGTCGGCACTCTTATCGGTGAACCGTTCTATGGAACTCCAACGCACGCCGGTGGCGCTGAAACTTCGTGCTGCGATTCATGAGCGCCTTGGGTTGCCCAATGAGGCCAAGGCCGATCTGGATTTGGCGGCCACTCTCGAAAAATCCTCCAAGCGATGAAACGTTTTTTCAGCATCTTCTCAGTTTTTGCGCTCCTTTCCTCAGCCCATGCCCTGGAAGTTCACAAAGCCAAAGATCGGCCTGCAAAAAAAGCCCAGGTGTCTTCGGAGGAACTGGCTCTGCCCCCTGATGATCGCCCCTTTGTTGTGGCTCCGGAGGCTCTCGGAATCTCCGTGGAAGGTTTGCAGGAACCGGTGGCTCCCTTCACGTTTTTGAGTGTTCAATTTCCGGAAGATATGGTCCCCGGGGATCAAATTGATGTGGAGGGTGCAGAGTCTCCCCTTGTTTTCTGGCCGCCGCTGGACCTTGAATTCACGTGGCGCACCCCAAGCCGTGGGGATCTGATGGTTAAAGGGCCCGTGATGCCTGTCCAGACCTACAAACTGCGTTTGCGCGATGGGCTTCAAAACGCGGGGGGGACCAAGCTGGATGTGGACGAATGGGGCGCTGAGATGGTTTCGCCAGCTCTGCGGGCTGTGAATTCTGGCTATGGAGTTCGTGAGTCCCTGAACGCCAGGCCCCAAGTCCGGGTCGAGTTCAACTATCCCATTTCGCTCGCCGATGCGGCCGCCGGTGCATGGTTTCAAGATCGTGACACGCGTGAGCGCTTCCCAGTCGAAGCCTTGCTCAATATCCCTGACGGGAACCTCGAGCCGGTTGTTTTGGACGTTCAGGGCGATCTTCCGGATAAGGTGTATTACGTGAGGTTTCGACCTCTGAACCCCCTGCCGCTGGGGCGATTTTTTGATTTGGTGGTCGAAGGAGTTCACGATGCATATTCCCGCCGAAGCCTGCCCTATCCGGCGGTCTTTCCCGTTGGCACGACCCGCCCCCTCACGGTGGGTTTTGTTTCGGCCAGAAACTTTCCTCTCGAAACCCCTGATATTCGAGTGAAATTCAGTCATTCCATCGAAGGCGAAACACTGCCAGCAAACCCTCTGACCATTTCCCCCGAGGTTCCGAATTTGCGCTTCCGCAAAGAAGGAAGCTTTCTCATCGCTGAGGGGGATTTTCAAATTCCCTCCAAATACACAGTCACCATCTCGGACAAAATCCTTGGTTCGAATGGTTATGGCCTCCTCAAACCAGAGACCTGGGGGGCCACCTTCCAGAACAAACCACCAGCTGTCGTTTTCCCGGATCGCTTCCTGCGTCAACGCTCCGCCGCCGGGCTGAAGTTCGCATTTTATCAAGTCAACACCGGCCCCCTTGTCTGGAAGCTCGCCAGCATCCCCCTCGAGAAACTGGCGGCGACCCAGGCCAGGCTTCGGGAGTTTGACAAGGTGCCGCTCGATAATTCGGGAAATGAAAAAATGGACTCCCGAGGTATTTATCTCCAAACACCCACAGAACCCCTGATTGATGCACTTGGACTCGAGGTGATGACCAGCGGCGAAGTGCCAGCCTCCGGCGGTGACGCCCTCCAATTGCGTGAGCTGTCATGGAATTCTCCGCAGCAAGCCCTGACCGGACCCGTCCTCATCGAGGTTACCGGCGAGGACGATTCCCACCGACTGGTCGGCAACCGGGCGATCATTTTTTTCGGAGACTTTGCCATCACCCGCAAGGAATCAATCACTGAAGAAGCGCTTCGCATCGCAGGACTCTCGGATGGTTTGCCCAAGGCTGGTGTCAGCGTGACGCTTTTGGATGAGGGAAATCAAGCCGTCTCCCAAGCTGAAACTGACGCGGACGGTCTCGCAAGATTCCCCGCAGGAACTTTCAAAGGAGTTTTTTCGATTGCTGCCGAACGGGATGGTGCCGTGACCCTTCAGCCGCTTTTTCTCTCCGATCGCTTTCCCGGCGGTTACCTGAACTCAATGCCCCGTTCGCCATTTCATGCGTTCACATTCACGGATCGCCCTCTCTACCGCCCGGAACAAACCGTCCACTTCAAAGGTTTTGTCCGGCGATTCGAACAGGACAAAAACATCATCCCGCCAAGGCAAACCATCCAATGGAAAATCCAACAACCCTACGCCCGGGAAGTGCTTGCCTCTGGAGAGACCAGGTTGGATGCCAACGGAGGGTGGTCGGGCACGTGGACACCTCCGGAAGGCTCAAAATTGGGGGATTTTCATGTCATCGCCACTCTTGACGATTTCGAACTCGGTCAGCCCGCACGGTTTCAAATCGAAGAATTTCGTAATCCTCCGTTTTCCGTGGTCTGCACCCCCGAAGATTCAAAATCCCCCGGGGAGGCAATCCTCAAAGTGGATTCTCAATATTTTCATGGGGCCCCCAACGCCGGAGCCCGGGTGCTATGGAAGGCGGTTTGGTACGGGGACTCGGAGGATGGGTATTATTCTGATTGGGATGATTCGGAAATGACGCGTGTGGATCTGCACTCGGAGAAAATCCGTCATCCTTCAGGAATGGCCGAGTCTTCTGGCGAGGCGGTTCTTGATGCCAATGGAGTGGTCGTGATCAGGTCCTCCGCTCCATTTGCCGATCCAGGAAATCGCTCCCAATCGCAAGTCTATTGGCGGGTGGATGTCACGGGGCCGGATGGTCAGACGCTCACGGGCGGGGCCAACCAGCGCGTGGCCATGGACAAGATCCTGCTGGGGATCAAGTCCCGTGGTGATCCCGTCAATGGTCTTCTTGGCTTCACATGGGATGCCCTCACGCCATTCGATGACACTGCCCCCTCTGCCGTGGATGCTTCTCTATACAAAGTTTCAACCAAATCGGTGAAGGAACGGCTTGCGCCGAATGTTTATCGCTATCGGAATTCGGATTTCTTTTCTCCGGTTGCCCAACTTGCCGGCTTGGCCCCTGGCGACTTTGATTTTCAGGTGGCCGATCCCGGACGTTACGTTGCGGTGATCTCGCCGGTCAAAGGCCAGCCCGGTTTTCCTGTCAGCACAGAAATCTACCTTCCCGGCGAGGGGGAATCCGAAACCCCGGTGGAGTCGGACTCAACAGCCCGGGTCCTTCAACTCGGAGGGGCCGAGGCCGAAGGCAGCCGTCCATGGAAAATCGGCGAGACCGCCGTGTTAACCACCCTTGCCCCCACGGAAGGCGTGGCATGGGTTAGCATTGAAACAGATCGGATCATCGAGACGTTCACGGTTCCTCTGAAAGGAAACACCTCACGAATCGAGGTGCCGATCAAACCCGAATACGAACCCAATGTGTTTGTGTCTGTTTACGTTTTGCGTCCAGGCGGTGACACCGGCCTGGCAGGCGAAATGTTTGGGTTCACGAATCTCCGCGTGGAATCCCCGGACCGGCGTTTGGACATCCAAGTCGGACTTGATCAAGAAAACGTCGAACCCCGTGAAAAAATCTCAGGCTCAGTCAAAGTGACTGCTGACGGTGCACCCGTGGAAGGGGCCGACCTCGCCATTTATGCGGTGGACGATTCGATTTTGACCCTCGGAAGCTGGAGTCTGCCGACAGCGATGGTCTCCCAATTTTTCCCAAGCCGGGCATATGCCGTCGTGACCTATTCATCGCTCAAGGCCTATGTGGATGGAATCTCTCCTTCATGGCTGACCTCCAAGGGGTTTGTGGTTGGAGGGGGAGGGGAGGACGAATTCGGAAATGTGGCTTTCACCCGCAAGGATTTTAAACCGCTGATCCTCTGGCTGCCATCCGTTCGCACAAACAAAAGCGGCGAAGCCGTGTTCACTTGCGAGGCCCCGGATAATTTGACCCGCTTCCGGTTTATTGCGGTGGGCCAAACGCGGCAAAACCAATTTGGTGCCGGAGATGCCACCGTTGAAGTTTCGAAGTCTTTGAGTATTGAGCCGGCTCTTCCAAGATTTTTACGTGTCGGTGATGAGGTCGAACTTCGGGCGGTGGTGCGTCAGAAAGTTGCGGAATCCGCCGAGGTGAATGTCAGGGTGTCAGTTTCCGGCAATCTCGTTTTGGAAGGCGAACCCACACAGAAAGTCTCTGCCGCCAAAGATGCTCCGGTTGTTGTCACATTCCGTGCAAAAGCCGGAGAAGTGGGAAGTGTCGGAGTGAAGTTTGAAGCCGCCATCGGGCAGGGTCCCGCCGATGCGGTCGAAATTTCCATCCCACTGGATGAGCCAGTGATTCTTGTGAAGGAAGCGGTTTCCGGCGATTCCATCAGCCGGTCCATCGATGTGGGCAAACTGGCACCTGCCGCATGGACGGGCGCCCGGGGAACTTTCGATTTTGCGGTGTCCACAACCCCATGGCTCCCCAAATTGCTGGGCATTCCCTACCTACTCGAATACCCGCATGGTTGCTTCGAACAAAAATCCTCGCGCCTCCTTGTTTATACCAACCTGGCCCGCCTTCTCGAATACCTGCCCGGTGCCGACACGCGCATCTCCGCCTATGCCGATGTGATTGAATCCACGCTTCGGGAATTTGAAAATGCCCTGCTCCCCAGCGGCCAGCTTCCGTATTGGCCCACAGGCTCCTCGCCGGATGCTTATGTGACCCTTCAAGCGGCATGGTGTGTCATCAACGCCGAAGCCGCAGGAATCGCAATTCCCGAGCGCCTCGCTGCAGCTCTCCCGGAAGCCATGAAGCGAATTCTGGAAGGCCGCACCGCCGGTTCGACCCCATCCCTTCAAGCTTTTGCGTTTTTTATGCTCGCAAAATCAGGGGCCATCGAGCCTGACCCTGCCGCTTTGGCTGCTGCAGAGTTGTATCTGATTCGGGATCGAATGACGCCTGAAGCCAGGGCTCTGCTCGCGCTTGGCATGAATGCTCTTGGCCTGACCCCCGCATCTCAAACCCAGCTTGTGTCGGAATTGCCATCAGACTTTTCATCAATTGCCTTCAACCCCACAACCTTCACCTCCGCCACCCGGACCGAGGCGCTGTGCACATGGGCCCGGCTTGCCGTTAGCCCAGGACAAGAAGCCGGAGCACTGCGGGCCCGACTCATGAAACTCATGGAGTCTTCGCAAAGCCTCTCCACCCAGGAAAATTTGTGGCTCCTGGTGGCCTTCAATGCCCTCTTGGAATCAACCCCACCTGTGTCGATCCGTGCCTCTTCGCTAAGACCCAAAGCCGATGCCCTCTCCAAAAATGCCACGTCCGCGCAATGGCAGGGGATTGATCTTTCCAAATTGGCAGAATTTGCTGTTGCGGGCCTGCCCGCCGCAAAGCAGGGCTCATCGGTTCTCTCTGCCGCCTACCGCGGCTCAGAAACCCTCACCGGGCTTGTCACGCAAGGAATGCGGATCGAAAGAGTCATAAAAAATCTGACCGATCCGACGCGTGTCGGCACCACGGAAGCCCCCCTTCAACTCGGCGACGAATTGCTGATTTCCTACCGCTTCTCAAGCGATAAACCCCAAAGCTTCGTGGCACTCGAGGATTTGCTTCCGGCCGGCATCGAAGTGGTGAACCCCAACCTCGCGCTCTTCTCCCAATTTGTCAGCGCTGCCAGCGAACCCAACGCTGCAAGCCTCTCCTTCTCAGAGCTAAGGGATCGTCAGACCAATCTGTATTTTAATGATCTGTCATCAGGTGCTTCGTCCTATGCCGTCCTCGCCCGGGCCACCGCCATCGGGGACTTTGTCTGGCCCGCCACACAGATCGTCCCCATGTATGACGCCCGGTTCTTCGGGCGCTCGCCCTCAAGTCTCATCCACGTGCGCGCAAAGTGAGGGG
>JBGTAR010000262.1:0-15278 GCA_041749815.1 Terrimicrobiaceae bacterium | reverse complement strand
ACGCTACCCGGGATTTGAATGTTGCGTCGTGTCTTCTTCGTTTGGCTTTCATTTTCAGTGGTTTTTCAGGTTGTTTTTACCCGAACGCCTTCGCTTTTTATAGCTTAACCACTGGTCCGATTTTCGGGGGCCACCTCAATGAGGACTTGCACAGATCCTCAAGAGACCGTGTAAGACTATTTCTCCAAATCTCGCTTCCCAAGGGGATGGTGAGGTTTTTGCTGATCTTTCGTGAAACAACGCCGGGTTGGTCCTGCGGCAGGTCAGAAACGCCCCTCAGTAACAGGCTCTCATAGTTTCCTGAGTTCAGGCACCACAACGTAGGCTCTTGGCCTCCTTTTCTTCCAAAAAAGTAGGGGCCTTCAGGCGTGATCTGGCTGTTGATGTCCGTGATTTGGGTGGCATCTGGAATCTCCGTGAAGGGGCCAGAAAATCGCATGAAGTAATTGCCTTCATATCCAACTGCAACGGTGACCAATTCTGCATTCGCAAATTTAATCTCTTTTGACTGGAGGACATTTGGTCCTTGGGAATTGTTAACTGCCCAATATCCTGTTGCAGTACTATAAAAGTCAGGGTGTGACTGCCAGCCTGAAAGAACGATGTCACCACCTGCTGTCAGGTAGGCGGGCACTTCACCAGGCTTTACGTAGCCAGCACTTGCTGAGCCGATGAGGGTTAAGAACCTATCATGATAATCATTGATGCGAGTTACCCTAGCCGAAGAAGATGCGGGGTGAGGGTTGTCTGGGTCGAACTGAAAGCCAAGCGGGAGGCTGCCTGGGATAGATGCCACCATGGCAGTCCAGCCACTCTCATACCCTCCTTGGATCGTTGAGCCAATCAGAGTCAGTTTAGGTGGAACTGAAACAAACCCCGATTGAGTAATTCCCGTCCATGTTGTTGATTCTGAGTAGGGGCCAACCGAGACAGATGTTCCAGGCGAGGAGGGGTGCCATCGTTTATCCATGGATATGGTCCGATTTCCTGTCCCATACGCATCGCTGACCGTGTCTTCCACTTCAGGCATCGCAAAATAAACGCTACCATCTGCAAGAGGACCTCGAAAAGTTCCTTTTACTCCCTCACCTATCGAAAATAATGTGCCACCCCTCCAAAAGTGCGCGCTTTCCATTTCTTCATTCGACCCCTCGCCTAGCAATAGCACGTCACCGAGATCGTTGACTCCAGTCGCAGTGACTCCCTCTCCAAGGTCGATCAAAGCGTAGTTTACCTCGGGTGCAGCGGGAACCCTCATGACTGGATTTAGTGGCACGGCTTCCTCCCCATCAAGTAGCCCATCACCATCAGTGTCTTCCTCATCTGGTAATGTGCCAACGAGCGCTTCATCCGCATTACTCAGTCCATCGAGATCAAAATCATTGCCAGGGAAACTGGAACCCGGCACCGATATTGTCTCATTACAAAACCCTTGAGGCGTCGCAAATGCCAGCCCAAGAAGCACTGCTGTCCGCACATAGAAAAGGGTCTGTTCTCTGGTTCGCATCAGTTAAAGGCGACGATGCGGTAGCTGTGTGGGCGATCAGGCGTGAGGCCAGAATCCGAATACGTCGTCGTATTTTTGGGAACCGTGCCGATTCGTGTCCAGTTCTGATTATCAAGGGAGCGCTCAATGTGGAAACCACTCTCATTGTCAGAACGGTCCTCCCACGTGACAACCGATGTGGTCTCACCGGGGTTTTGCTGGATTTCGGGTCGACTTGAGGCTTTGGGCGCAAGGCTGGGATTGCCGACGGTTGAGGTGAACGTGACATTTTGAGTGTCGAAAGTCGCCTGCACCTCGATTGTTGAGCCGACTGGGCTTAAGAGTGTGAGTTCTGCCCGAGCAATGCCTTGAGCATCTGTCTCTCCAGCATTAAGCAACTGAAGGGACCCGGAACCGCTGGTAATGAGGAATACCACGGTGCGGTTAGGGGCAGGCACCCCAGATTGGTTGGTGAGCTTGGCTGCGAGGGGATGGGCAAGAGTTTCACCCTCCAAATCGCCTTGATTGTTTCCGCTCGCAATTATCAGAACTGGCGGTAGCCCGTTAAAAAAATCGTTGGGGTCCGTTCCATCGGCAATTTCTTTGTCATCGGAAACACCATCACCATCCGTGTCTTTATTTGAGAATGGGTCAGTCTGATTGAGCAATTCTTCGTAGTTTGAAACCCCGTCACCATCCCAATCCTCATTAGCCGGATCAACAGATGGGAAATCGGTGGAAACCAATCTCATAAAGAACTTGCTAGCATCGGCATTCAAACCAACCTCCCGAACCGAGTCATCACCTGTCACAATCACATCCATCCATGTCCAGAGCGATAGATCTTCAGAATGCTGTACCAGGTAGGTGCGGCCCTCTCGGCTCCACCATTTCAGACGCCATAAATTGTTTTCCGTATCACGTTCAATTTTGCTGCCCTCGTTGGCCTCATCCTCGGTTTGAGCTTGTGAGAGAATGGGGAGCAAAATCAGGCACAGGAGAACTGTAGCAAGAAAACAGCGGGATTTGGCACAAAAGGCAGAAATCATTTGGCTATCCGCAATCATTCCAGAGGAGCGGGTTCCATAGACGTGGCACTCGATGGTTTCTTGATTAGAAAGTAATTGACGAATGTGTCTTTTGGAATGGGTGGATTTGCTTCGAGCCACTGTTCTTGGCCTAAACGGGCAGCTTCCATTTCCTGAGATTGCTTGATGAGTTTTATGCGATTTGCGTCATAGAAGGCGTGAAGGGCTTCCAGGGATGCAACCTCCTGGGCTGATGGCTGGGTCATTTCTGATATGACGACAGCGATGAATGTTGAGGATCCATTCTCCGTTTGAGGGAACGGAGGAATCGGTTCCGTCGTAGGGTTCGTACCGTCATCTTCGGTGAAGTAGGGAGACCATGAATCCACGAAAAACAGGGTGCTGTAATACACGCCATTCCACTCGAAGTCCGAAATATGCTGAAGATGGTTGAAATCAATCGAGCTGAGGGCACTCTGCTGACCATTTTCATTCCACCACTGGACTACCGAGCCTTTGCCAGGATACGCGGTTACGGACAAAAAGAGTGATTCAAAACGGAGAGATTCGTGCCGACGGAGTTCCGCTTCTTCCTCTGCGGTGAGTTGGACGACTGGAGGAGGTTGCGGGGTTTCCGCCTCAACTTTCTGTGGCTTGAGAATAGGCTGCTCGATTCTGTTATAAAAGATCGAGCGGTCACCAAGGTCGATTTCTACAGTATCAAGAACATTTGCCTGACTGGCTGGCTGATTGCCGAATTCCTGCGCCACAACAATGGACTCGCTCCAATACAAAAGAGCGAGGAGGCAAATTGAGAATTTCATTGGGAGTTGGTTGGGGAACGATGCCTGAATGGAGATTTTCTGGGTGGTAAGCCGAAGTCAAGGAAATAGCGGACAAATATATATACACCGGTGTAAATAATGCCAGAGTAAAAATAACTAGACCTGAGGGGGTGCCAGCCAGGATCAGCCCCACCACTCCCACAAAAAAAAACGCCTTTGGCTTAAAATTAAAAAAATTAAGACTAGGCAAAAAGGTTGCGACTGTTGATCTGTGTGTTCAACTTCAACGCAAAGGCTGGGATGTGTCGCCTGCCGTTTATTGCCACATTGAGTCGGGGAGGCGACTCCTCACCGACGTTGAGCTTGTATTAATTCTTCGAACCCTAAAATGTCGACTCAGTGACTTGGAGTGAAATTCTGCGCCAATCTGGCAGTTTAACTTTGAAGGGCTCAGGTTTTCTAGCGCCATGCCACCAATGGGGGCGCTGCTATTGTGCAACTCGCGCTCCGCGCGGCATTCTTTTCGTTCGGCGACTGAAGATCGCCGCTCCCAGTATTGATGTCCCTGCCTCATCCAGTTTTTTCACACCCGCAATTGATTCAGGCTGGTCACGTGCAGGGGTTTCTGTTTCACCCAAGGGATGGTTCTCACATGGTTGACTCGCTATCGGGATTTTGGGCTCTTGCTGTTGAGGGTTGGGCTGGGGCTGATGATGATTATGCACGGGTGGCCAAAGCTGGCCGGTGGAGTGGAGGCATGGACCAAGCTGGGAGCGGCGATGCAGCATTTGGGAATCTCGTTTCTCCCACAATTTTGGGGATTTATGGCTGCCGCAAGTGAGACCGTCGGTGGGGCGTTGTTGGTGATTGGGTTTATGTTTCGTCCGGCCACAGCGCTTCTGTTTTTTACGATGGTGGTTGCGACGGTGCTGAAATATCGCGTGAGCGGAGGGGTCTTTCAGGAATGGGCCTGGCCTGCGGAGATGGGCATTGTTTTTTTTAGCCTGTTTTTGATCGGGGCCGGTCGTTTCAGCTTGGACAAATCTTAAACGCGATGAGCGCCGGGTTGTGGATTCTCATTCTTCCGGTGGCCCTGGCTCTTTGGGTGCTGTGGGTTTACAATTCCGGGGTCCGTCATCGGAATCAACAAGCCGAAGCCTGGAGCGGTGTGGATGTGCAGCTCAAGAAACGTCATGACCTCGTGCCTCCGCTGGTCGAGTGCGTCAGAGCTTACAGTGCGCACGAAGCCGAGACGTTGCGCGGCGTGGTCGCTGCACGGGGAGAATCGGGTGTTGTTGAGGCCATGCGAGGACTGCTGGCTTTGGCCGAGGCCTATCCCGAGCTTAAGGCCACGCAGAATTTCCAACAACTGACCGCCCAACTCGTTGTCATCGAGGATGACCTCCAATATGCGAGGCGCTATTATAACGGCAGCGTGCGGGACTACCGAAATTTCGCGGAGTCGTTTCCGGCCAATCTCCTCGCGGGAGCTTTCAAATTTTCGCCGGGGGAATTTTTTGAAGTGGAAAACGTGATCGAGCGCAACGCGCCAGAGGTGGGGTTATGAAAAAAGCCCTCTTCCTCGTCCTTCTGCTGTTTATTTCGGAATCCCTTCCGGCTGCCGAGAGGATTCTGGATTTTGAAAGTCAGATTGTGGTTCAAAAGAACGGGGACCTGGAGATCACGGAAACATTGCGGGTTGTGGCTGAGGGGATGGAGATCAAGCGGGGGATTTACCGGGATTTCCCGACCCTTTACCGCGGTAGGTTCGGTCTCAAATCTTCGGTGCCTTTTGATGTGTTGGATGTGACCCGGGATGGTCAAAAAGAGACATGGCGCCTGGAAAACAAAGGCAATGGCGTGCGTGTCTATATTGGGAAACCTGATGTTTTCCTCACCCCCGGCGAATACACGTATGAGATCCGGTATCGCACGGGGCGGCAGGTGGGATTTTTTTCCGATTTTGATGAGTTGTATTGGAATGTGACCGGCAATGGGTGGGCTTTTCCAATTGAGAGGGCTGTCGCCAAAGTCGAACTGCCAGTGGGAGCGCGTCAAAAATCGCTCAAAGCCTACACCGGGCCTCAAGGATCCAAGGGGCAGGCATGGCGTGAGGTTCCTGCCGGCTCACGTGTCGAAATTGTGACGACCGCCCCGCTTGCCCCTCAAGAAGGGCTCACAATTGCGGTCACATGGCCTAAGGGCTTTGTGACTCCCCCTTCGGAAAGCGACCGGTGGCTGCAACTTGTGCGAGATAACACAGGGATTGTTCTGGCTTTCGGCGGGCTCCTTCTGGCGCTTGTTTATTTTTTGGTGGTCTGGGCGGCCTATGGTCGCGACCCCCAGAAAGGCGTTATCATCCCCCGATACGAACCGCCTATTGGTTTCGGTCCCGCTGCTGTCCGATATTTACGAGGCATGGGAACCCTCGATGACCGTTCCCTTGCCTCATCCATCATCGATCTGGCGGTGAAAGGGGCTGTCACCATCAAAGAGTCTGGCTCGGGGACTTATGAACTCAAACGGGCGAGCGCGGTGAAGGGCATACTCGCTCCGCCGGGCCCCGCAGTGATGGAGGCCCTGCTTGGGCATTCCACGGGATTTGTGTTCAAGCAGGCCAACCACAAATCCATCAAAAATGCCAGACAGGCCGTTGCGAAGGAGGTTTCGGCTCAGTGTGACTCGATTTATTTTGTCAGGAATTTGCACCTCTGGGTGATTGGGCTTCTGGTCACATTGGTGCCTCTGGCTGTGTCGCTTTTTGACGCCAAGGAGCCCTTGGGTGCGCTTTTTCTGCTCGTGTGGCTTGGGTTTTGGTCCATTGGCGTGGCGGGACTCTCGATGCAGGTGGTGTCCACGTGGCGGCAGTCAGGGTGGAAAAAAATCGCCGCAATCCCCATCACTCTTTTTGCCATCCCCTTCTATGCGGGCTGGGTCTTTGGGGCCGTGATGCTTGTCGTAGTCACCTCCCCATGGGTTGCCGGATGTTATGTGGCTGGCATTGGAATGACCCTTCTTTTTCATTATTTGCTCAAGCGTCCCACCGAATCCGGCCGGGAGGCTCTTGATGACATTGAAGGCTTTCGCCAATACCTCCGCGTGGCGGAGAGCGATCGGCTGAATCTCGAAAATCCACCGGAACGCACCCCCGCCTTGTTTGAAAAATTCCTGCCCTTCGCTCTTGCCCTGGATGTCGAACAAGAATGGTCGGAACAATTCACCGAAGTGTTGAAAACCGCGGACTTTAATCCGCCATGGTATCAAGGCAAAACCCGGGCGGCTGTTGGGATGACAGGTTTTGCATCTTCGATGAGTAGCTCGTTCACGTCAGCCATCTCGTCATCGTCCTCGGCTCCCGTTTCGTCCTCGGGCTGTGGGGGGGGAGGATCTTCCGGTGGCGGTGGTGGCGGCGGTGGCGGCGGGGGGTGGTGATTTTTTTGTGTGCGTGAGCCTTGGCGAGTGGCGGGCCGTTACTGTGAGGGTGTGATGAAAAGTTGGGGAGGTCGCTCCTCCTGGGAACGCTGGCTTCCAGCCGGCAATCCTTTTTTGCCTCACCCACTTTTTATCACACCCTTTCTTTGCAATTTTATATCTCGTGACTTGAAGCCTGGGCTCTCTCGGGCGATGAAGGAGGCACCTTGAGCCGGATTTATAAATTAGCGGGTGCTGCCACTGCCCCCATCTCACCCATTGATTTTGCTGCGGAGCTGAATGACCAGCAACTGGCTGCGGTCACATCACCCGGCGGGCCGGCCCTCGTGATTGCCGGGGCTGGGAGTGGCAAAACCCGGACGCTGACCTTCCGTGTGGCCTATCTGCTTTCCAAGGGGGTGCGATCAGGATCGATCCTGCTTTTGACGTTCACAAACAAGGCTTCCCGCGAAATGCTCGATCGGGTCACCTCCCTTGTGCCCGGTGCCGCCGAAGGAATCTGGGGAGGAACATTCCACTCAATTGGAAATCGCATCCTCAGGAGACATGCCGACCGGATCGGGTTTCGTCAGGGTTTCTCCATCATGGATCGGGAGGATTCGGAAGATATGATTGAGGGGGTGGTGGCGCGTCTGGGGTTCGACTCCACCGACCGGCGATTTCCCAAAGGTTCCGTGCTTTCTGATTTGTTCGGTCTTTCGGTGAATACCGGCCGGCCGATCCGTTCGCTGCTGTCCGAACGCTACACCTATTTTATTCCTTTGGCAGAGCAGATCGAGCAGACGCAAGTGGCCTATGAACTTCGCAAAAAGGAAGCAAACTCCATGGATTTTGATGATCTCTTGACCAAGGTGCTGGAGTTATTTTCCACGTGCCCGGATGTTGCCGAGGAATACCAGAAACGTTTCGAACATATCCTGGTGGACGAATACCAGGACACCAACCGCATCCAAGCCGAACTGGTGAATGTGCTCTCGCGACGCCATGGCAATGTGATGGTGGTTGGCGACGATGCACAGAGTATTTATTCATGGAGAGGCGCCGACTTTGAGAACATTCTGAGGTTTCCAAAACTCAACCCTGACGCACAGGTTTTTAAAATTGAGACAAATTACCGGAGCGTTCCCCAGGTCCTGGAGGTCGCGAATGCCGCGATCCGTGCCAATGAGCGTCAGTTCCCAAAAAATCTCGCGCCAACACGTGCCCCGCATTCGGTCAAACCGGCGTTGGTACCTCTGGCCACAAATAACGACCAGGCCGCTTTTTTGGCTCAACGCATTCTCGAACTTCATGACGAAGGCATCTCCCTTGATGAGATTGCGATTCTCTATCGGGCGCATTACCACTCCATGGAAACCCAACTCGAGCTGACTCGAAGGGGGATTCCCCATCTCGTGACAAGTGGATTGCGGTTTTTTGAGCAGGCCCATGTCAAAGACACCGCGTCCTTCCTCAAACTGGCCGTGAATCCCCGGGATGAGATCGCGTTCAAACGCATGGTTCAGCTCCTCCCCGGCATCGGTGTCAAATCCGCAGAATCCCTGTGGTCGCGCGCGTCTTCCGCGCTGGGGGGCGAGGCCGCCTTCAAGAATTTGCATGACCTCAAAGTGCCGACCAAAGCCCTGAAGGCCTGGCAGCAGTTGGCGCACACGCTGGAGGAAATCACGTCCTCCACCCCGCTGCGCCCCCCAGCTGAGATTCTCGAAGCCGTGCTTTTTGCGGTTTATGATGACATCATGAAGGAAAAGTTTCCAAACTATGAAGCCCGCAAGGAGGATCTGAACACCCTCACCTCCTTTGCGCGACAGTTTGAGAGCACGGAAGAGTTTTTGTCCCAGTTGTCTCTTCTCGGCGGGGTTGAAGCTCAGGACGCACTTGCCCCGGATCTGGGCGATGGAAAGGTGACTCTTTCGACCATCCATCAGGCCAAAGGGTTGGAATGGAAGGTGGTCTTCCTTGTCTGGCTGACGGAGGGAATGTTTCCCAATGCGCGAAGCTCAGAGAGCGAAGCCGGCATGGAAGAAGAGCGGCGGCTGTTTTATGTGGGTGTCACTCGCTGCAAAGACGAACTCTACCTAACCTACCCGGAAATGCGGTTGAATGCCGCCTATGGCGATGCCTTTCAAACTCCCTCACGCTTTCTCAGTGAGATCCCGGAGTCTCTGCTTGAGGAGTGGGAAATCACCGGCGAGGAACCGATGGAGGATGTGCCGTTCTGAGTTTTTAAACGTTTTGTCTTGAATCCTTGAATCGCAAGGCGTCGGAGGTCTCAAAACCCCCGTGGTTCGTTCGAAATCATGCCCTCCGCCTCTTGAGAAGAATCAGAAGACCCGCCGCGATAAGCCCCAATGTCGAGGGCTCGGGAATTGCAATCACGAGCGGGCGGTAGTGGGCCTCATCACTCAGCGTCAGCCCCTTGGAAAACATTCCCCCCTCAATCCCCCGCTGAGCATTCACATCCGCAAACGGAGCCAAGATCGATCCATTCCATCGGGGGCCACTCAAATTCAGGCTTGTGGCATCAACAAAGTTCCATAGAAAATTAGGGGCCGCTGCGAGCGATCCCCCGAGAAAGTTGGCTTGAAATGTCCCGGACGTGCCCTGCACATTAACAATAACCAGCTGCGACCCATTGGGGCTGAGCGTGATTCCCCTTGCAGCCGCGAGACTGGTTGCACTGATGTCCACCACCGAGATCGAGCTGCTGCTATTGCCCGTGATCCTAAAATTGTTCGCATCCGAGGAATCCACTGTTCCATTGACCAGCATGGCGTCAAGCTGACTGGACAAACTTGAGAAGCTCGATGCCAAGGTGGCCGCCGTCCATCCCACATTGGTTTGGAAGGCATTGTAGGCTGCCTCGCCCGTTTGAACCGTTCCTTGGGAATTCATATTGAAGTTCACAGTTGTCGGCAGTCTCGTCAGCACAGAGCCTTGGTTGACGTTTTGGACGGAATTGCTGTTAATGCCATTCCCGACAATCAAACTATAGTCGGTAACTGGGATCACCGTGTTAAAACCAAATTGGATGGTCTGCGGAATTGTGGCGGTCCCTCCAACCCATGTCCGGCCCTCGATTTCTTTGGCTAGTGTTGCGTTTCCCGTCGTGATGACATTATACCTCTGCATCATCTCTCCAATCGACAGAGGGGCCGCGCTGACGGGGCTGGCCGCCAAAGTCGTTATTATCGATATTGCGAGGATGATTGCTGATTTCGTTTTCATGGTTTGAGATTTTTGGCAGCGGGTGGGGGACTGACCACGCCCTATTCGTGTTCTGGAGTATTACTACGTATAAAACAGCTGCAACTGGTTGTCAAATGACGCGCTAATTTTGCGCATAAAGCCAAGCCCCCCGGGGTTCTTTGCGTCTTTCTTAAAATGCGAATCCAGAGGAACTTATGCGCATTGAAAGTGGCATCGGAAGTTCCGCGTATGTTTGCTCCGAGTGCCAGAAATCGGACTGAGCCTACGGGCGGAGGGGGTTGGAAACCACGCTCAGGTTGGGAGCCAGTTCCTGAATGCTCGGATCTCGGTGGTGCTGCCCAGAAGAAGGAGCCGGTCTCCTTCTTGAAAGACTTCATCTCCATGGGGATTGAGCAAGTGATTGCCATCGCGTTCAATGCCGATGACATGTACTCCCGTTGCTGCGGAAATGCCTGATTTTGCGATGGTCTGGCCGAAAACGCGTGCACCGGAAGAGAGCAGGATCTCATCCAGGACAGATTCAGAAAAGTCTGCGCTTTCCTCTCCGGCGAGCCCTTCCTTGCCAAGGAATTCGATGCCTTTGGAAATTTGCTCCTCCGTGCCGACCGCTAATAGGATGTCGCCTGGAAACAGCCGATCAGAGGGTTTCACGCGGTCGATCACGATACCCTGCCGGTTGATTTCCAAAATTGAGACGCCAAAAAGATTTCTCAGATCGAGGTCCTGGATGGTTTTCCCTGCGCAGGCGGCGGAGTCTGGTATTCGGATTTCCGTGAGTTCAAGATTCCAGCTGTTGTGTTGGTGGGAGGCGGAAACAACATCCGCGAGGCTGCGCTGCCGGCCACCGGGGTCTTCATTGAGCAGGGTGGATTCCAATCGACTGTGAAGCCCTGCGAGTTGTTTCCACAGAACCAATGAAAAAATGACCGGGCCTGCCACAAGCACCGAGGCAAAGAAGGGCGTCATATCATCGAGAGGAAAACCGAGGAGGACCCCGGCCGTGAGCATGATGAAGGACACAATCTGCAAGGTATACTGGGTCACAAGACGCCTGCGGTCTCCGCCACCCAGCCTTGCCACAAAGGCCTCTCCATAGATCATGCTGAGGGTTTGAAGATTTTGCCAGATTGCCACAAGGATCAGGAGACATATGGCAAGAAGCACCACCCAAAAAATCACTGTCAGATTTCCTCCCGAGGCCCCCGCCCGTACAGCAAGAGACTGGATGCCTCCCAGAAGGGGATCGGCAAATCCGAAGAGGCCTCCAAGAAGCAGAATTTGGATGAGTGTCCAGCCCACCCGTCGCTTGGTGAGGCGCCAGACGTGATTGTCGGCCATTCCTGCCATTCCTGCGCTCAAGCGAGAGCGATATTTGGAAAGAGCGGTTGCCAACCATGCGGGCTGCCGGCGTTCAACCCAGCGTTCCACCGACGAGGCCCTTTTGGCAAAAATGGGGGCACAAATGGCCGTCACGATGGAGACTCCAACCGCAACGGCGTAGAAGGAAGAGGGGACCGCGCCGGCATCCACGCCCAGTTGCGCTATGACGTAGGCAAACTCGCCAATGGGCGTGACCACAATGGCCGAACCCACAGCCAACGGCAGCGGATTCCCTGAAATGGTGAATCCGATCGTTGCGGCCAGGGATCTGGCCACGATGGCGAAGGCGGCAATGCCCAGAATCAACCCCGCATTTTCGCCAAAAGCCCGGATATCGATCAGCATGCCAATTGCCACAAAAAAGATGGCACTAAACATGTCCTGAGCCCCGGACAGCGATTTTTCAATTTGTGCCTTGAAGCGTGTTTCTGCGACCACCACTCCAAAAAGGAAGGCTCCGAGGGCCACGGAAAACCCGGCACGGATGGAAGCCACCCCCGCGATAAAAACGAGCCCGGAGACCAGCACGGAATGCAAATCGGAATCACCCGAGGCTCCAAACCGGGACAAAAGTTTGGGAAGAAAAATCAACCCGATGACCAGGAGCAGCACTGCAAAGGCAACGAGCAGAAAGAGCGTGTCCTCCACGGTCCGCCCTGGCGTGTCCGCCATCTGCAACTTCGATCCAAGCAAGGTGAGCAGCACAATGGCCACGATGTCCTCCAGCACGGTCACCCCCTGAGCGTTCTGAGCAAACCGCTCGTGGGTGAGCCCTGATTCCGCGAGCATCTTTGTGATAATCGCCGAGCTGGATGCCATCAGCATCGCTGCGAAAATGAAGGAAACCGTTTCATCCCACCCCATGAAATGTCCAAAGAGCTGGCTCAGCTGGAACACAACGAAGGCCGTGATGGCCGTTGTGACCACCACGCCGGCCCCCATGCGGCGGATGCGCTTGAGGCTCAGACCGAGCCCCACAAAAAACATCAGAAATGCCAGCCCAAGATCCGTGAGGGTTTCAATGCGGTGCACATCGCTGACCAGCGTGAATGGCGGCGTGTAGGGACCGATAATGATTCCCGCCACCAAATATCCCACAACAGCTGAAAGCCCGAGTCGTCGGAAAATCCACCCGGAGATTCCCGCCACCACCAAAATAACGGCAAAGTCCTGCAGCAATGAAATCCCATCCATGGCTGTTCCTGACTACGTAGCTTTGATTCGGAAAAACGTCACGTAAAGCACGGGCACCACCAGCAGAGTCAGGGCGGAGGCAAACAGGAGGCCCACAACAATGGTGACAGCCATCGCGCCGAAAAAGACATCAGTCATGAGCGGGATCAGACCAAAGACCGTGGTCAACACGGCCATGGAGACCGGCCGCACGCGACTCACCGAGGCATCGACCACGGCATTCCATGCTGCGGCACCTGAAGCGAGTTGAACATTGATTTCATCCACAAGAACAATGCCATTTTTGATCAGCATTCCGGACAGGCTGAGGGCACCGAGGAGCGCCATGAATCCAAACGGCTGGTTGAAAACCAGAAGGCCAATGACAATGCCAATGATGGAAAGCGGGACGGTGAGCCAGATAATGAGGGTCACCCTCAGGCTGTTGAAGAGGCAGATCACGATCAGGACCATCATCAACAAAAAGGCGGGCAGTGTTCCTGCGAGGGCGGCCTTCGCCTGGGAGGAATCTTCATGCTCGCCTCCCCATTCCATGATGTAGCCAGAAGGCAGGGGGATCGCTTCGATCTGACTGCGCACGCTTGTGAAGAGGGTGCTGGCAAGGCCTGACGTTTGATCGGCGTGGACAGTGATCGTGGGGAGTCGGTTTCTCCGCATCAGGAGAGGATCTTCCAATTCCGTGGTGAAACCGGAAACGACTTGTCTTAGCGGGATAAAGCGACCGGCCACCGGGCTGAAGATCTGGACATCCCGGATCAGATCCGGGTCCGAACGCTCGGCCTCGGGACCCCGCGCGATAATCGGCAGAATCTCATCCCCCTCGCGGTAAACGCCAATCGTCCGTCCACTAAAGGCGGCCTCCAGGGTGTTTCCAAGATCCGTGCGCGTGATACCGGTCAGCCGGGCTTGCGCCTCGGAGAATTGAGGGCGGAGAACAGGCACCGGTTCGCGGCTGTCGATGCGGATGCCCTTGGCCCCTCCATCGGTCCGCAGGATGTCCATGGCTTCTCCGGCAAGTTTTCGCAGAGTGTTGGAATCCTCCCCGGAAAACCGGATCTGAATGCGCCCGCCTTCTCCCGGACCAAGCAGGAATCTTTTGGCGATGATGAGAGCATCAGGATTCTCAGCCGACAGCTTTTGCTGAACTTGAGGGAGGATTTCACTGATGAGGCTGTGGTCCTCCACATCGATCAGGAACTGCGCATAGGATGTGTCAGCGCGTTCCGGCGAGTAGGTGAGCAGAAACCGGAGCGCCCCCTGGCCGACCGATGTCGTGATGTGGGTGATGCCGGGAATATCTTTGATGGAGTTTTGCATCGCTCCCGTGATCTGGTCAGTTTGATCAAGCCGGGTGCCAACCGGCAGCCAGACATCCACCATAAATTGTGGACGGGTCGAATCCGGGAAGAAACTGTTTTGCAGGAAGCCAAATCCATAAATCGCAAGAGCCAGAAGTGCCACAAGAACCAGAATCGTGGCCGTTTGGGCTTTCATGCAGGCAAGCAGGATGCGTTTGTAAACCTGATAGATGACCCCTCCATAAGGGTCCTTTTTCGGTTTTTCCGAGGTGTCTTTCCCGGCGGATTTGAGGAAAAGATACCCAAAAAGCGGTGTGATCGTCACGGCCGTGATCCAGCTCAGACCAAGAGAAATCAAAAGCACCACAAACAACGAACGGCAATACTCGCCCGTGCTGTCATCTGACAAGCCGATGGCACCGAATGCCAGCACGGCAATTGCTGTCGAACCCAGAAGCGGAATCGCTGTCTGCGACACCACGTTTTTGGCAGCCTGCAATTTATCCTGCCCCTTTTGCATGGCGATGAGCATGCCCTCGGTGATGACGATGGCATTGTCGACCAGCATCACGAGCGCGATGATTAAAGCCCCCAGAGAGATCCGCTCCAAAATCAGCCCAGCCTGCTCCATCACAATCATCGTGCCGCACATGGTGATCAGCAGAATCGCCCCGATGAGCAAGCCGCTCCGCACGCCCATCGCAAGGAGGAGCACAATCACAACAATGACAACCGACATGCCCAGATTCACAATAAATTCATTGATGGCTTGGGTGACGGTGTCGCCTTGGAAGGAGACCGATTCAAGCGTCATGCCCAAAGGAATGCGGGACCCAAGCTGGCGGATCCGTTCCTGAACCGCTTCCCCCATCGTGACCACATTCCCGCCAGCGATGGTGGAAATTCCTATTCCAATAGCCCGCTTCCCATCAAACCGAAGAGATGTGGTGGGGGGATCGATGAGGTCACGGCGGACCGTTGCGATATCTTTCAAATAGATGAGTTCCGAGCCATTCCCGCCACCACGGATGAGCAAGTTTTCAAAATCCTCCACCCCGGTCCACTCACCCGTTGGGTTGATGGTGATGCTCATCGAGCCCACATCCGCAGCCCCGCTTTGAACCACAAGATTTTGTTCTCTCAAAAGTCCGAATATCTCGTCCGGATGGATGCCCAATTGAGCAATCCTATCGCGGGCCAGCTCGATGTAGATGACTTCCTGCTGGTGACCAAAAATATCGATTTTTTTGACATCGGGAACAAGAAGCAGCTCCCGTCGAAGAAGCTTTGCAGTTTCGTAAAGCTGGGCGTCGCTGAATTCCGGCCCGGTGAGGGCAAAGAAAATCCCAAAGACATCGCCAAAATCATCCAGCACGAGGGAAGGGCCTGCACCGGGAGGCAGATGACGGCGAGCGTCACTGACTTTGCGACGGAGTTCATCCCAGACTTGTGGAAGGGATTCGCTGTC
>JBGTAR010000261.1:0-4022 GCA_041749815.1 Terrimicrobiaceae bacterium | reverse complement strand
CATCGGATCGGAGTCGTAGATCCCATCCACCTTGGTGGCCTTAAGAATGACTTCCGCACTGATTTCATTGGCACGGAGGGCGGCTGTGGTGTCGGTGGAGAAGAAGGGATTGCCCGTGCCGGCGACAAAAACAACCACATGCCCCAACTCAAGGTGGCGGATGGCGCGGCGCAGAATAAAAGGTTCCGCCACGTTGTGCATTTCGATGGCGGTTTGAACACGGACGCTCACGCCTTCGCTTTCGAGGGCGCTCATGAGGGCGAGTCCGTTGATCACCGTGGCGAGCATGCCCATGTAGTCTGCCGTGGTGCGGTTCATTCCTCGATGAGCTGCGGCCAGACCGCGCCAGATATTTCCGCCGCCAATAACAACCGCCAATTCCACCCCCATCGAACGGACCTCGGCAATCTGACGGGCGATGGCCTGCACGATCTGAGGCGAGATGTTGTCACCGCTGCCTTTTTCACGGAGCGCCTCCCCACTGAGTTTTAAGACGACCCTTTTGTAGCGAGGAGTTTCCATGAATAGAAACAGTATTAAAGCCGAACCCAGCCGGAGAGAAAAGCACGAAAATCACCGCCGCCTTGCTTGAGGTGTGATGAGGACGCGATAAAAAATGCATGGAGAACTGGAGTCAGCTTCTTGGTTGAGGGAACTCACAACCCGCTGACTTTGCTCTCAAGCGACGGCGGGCAAGGGACTGCCCAGCCCTACCATCACAGGGGCGCTTTGCGCTTTCGCCGGCCCATCGTTCTCCTGGGTTGGGCGCGTCAGTCCCTTGACCGCCCACTTCTCCCGCTTCAAGCGACGGCGGGCAAGGGACTGCCCAGCCCTACCATCAAAGGGACGCTTCGCGCTTGCGCCAGCCCTTCGTTCTCCTGGGTAGGGCGCGTCAGTCCCTTGACCGCCCACTTCTCCTGCTTCATGCGACGGCGGGCAAGGGACTGCCACGCCCTACCAACAAAGGGGCGCTTCGCGCTTGCGCCAAAGAGATCAAAATCTTGTGGCTGAAATGATCAGCCGCTCTTTTAAGAAGTGGGACCTACCACTGAACCACGGAGCTCGCGTAGGTGAGGCCTCCCCCGAAGACGACCATCAAAATATAATCACCCACTTCAAAACGTCCGGTGCGATTAGCTTCATCCAGCGCAATGGCCACGGCGGCGGCGGAGGTGTTGCCATAACGATCCAGATTGGTGTGGAATTTCTCCAGGGGGAGATTGAGGCGGTCTGCGAGAGCCTCGATAATACGCAGATTCGCTTGGTGAGGAATGATGCAGGTGAGGTCATCCACGGTGAGTCCACTTTGCTCCAGAGCTTTTTTTGCAGCGGTCTGCATGGAAATCACGGCCTGCTTGAAGGTCTCACGTCCGTTCATTTGAAGGGTGTTCAGTTTCAGAGGAAGATTTTCTGCGGTGACAGGAATCGCGCAACCTCCTCCGGGCATGTGAAGAATGTCCCCGTAGTTGCCATCGCTACCCATATAAGTGGTGATGACGCCATGAGAATCGGCGCGAAAGCGAAGAACGGCCGCTCCGGCTCCGTCGCCGAAAAGCACGCAGGTGTTGCGATCTTCCCAGTTGACGATCGAACTCAGTTTATCGGCCCCAATCACCAGCACGGTGTTGTACGTGTGGTTGCTGATGAATTGCTGTGCAATTTCGATCCCATACAAAAATCCTGAACACGCTGCTGAAACATCGAAGCAGGCTGCCGCCGAGGCACCGATCAGCCGCTGGATGTGACAGGCTGTTGAGGGAAAAAATGTGTCGGGGGTGACAGTCGCGACAATGATCAAGTCCACCTCGGCGGGCGTGATTCCAGCTTGGTCCAAGGCCCGCTGGGCGGCTTTGGCGCCCATGTGGCTTGTGAACTCACCCTCGGCAGCGATGCGTCGCTCACGAATCCCTGTGCGCGTGACAATCCACTCATCCGTGGTGTCCACGGATTTCTCGAGCTCGGCATTGGTCAGAACTTTCTCCGGAACATAACTTCCCGTCCCGACAATCGAGACCGTCCGGTTAGGTTGATGAATCTTTGTCCGGGGTCGTTTCATAAAACTCCTTGATCGCATCGACAATGAGCGGGTTGATCCCTTTCACCACGTACTCACTGGCCACGCGGATGGCATTTTTTATGGCGAGCGGACTGCTTGCGCCGTGAGCAATGATGGCGATGCCATTGACTCCAAGGAGTGGGCTTCCACCGTAGGTTTCGTAGTTGGTTTTGTTGCGTATGGCACGAAAAGCATTCCTGGCAAGCCAGGCTCCCGCCATCCGGATGGGTGAGGCTTTTAACTCGTGCTTCAACCATTGAAAAACGGCGGAGGCTGTTGCTTCACATGTCTTGAGGACCACATTGCCCGTGAAGCCATCGCAAAGCACCACTTCCACCGGGTGCTCAAACAGGTCATGCCCCTCCACATTGCCACGAAAATTCAGGCGGCTCCGTTTGAGGATTTTAAAAATTTCTTTGGTGAAATCACTACCTTTGGCGTCCTCTCCTCCAATGGACATCAGGCCAACGGCCGGGTTCTCAAAGCCCAACACATGTTTGGAGACCACGGTGCCCATAATGGCATATTGGATCATGTGTTCCGGGCGGGCATCCACATTGGCCCCTGCATCGATCAGCACACAAACATTGTGTTCGGTGGGGAGAAACGAGGCAATTCCAGGACGTTCGACTCCCTCCAGGGTGCGGAGTTTGATTGTTGTTGCAGCGACCATCGCCCCAGTGTGACCGGCACTGACCACAGCATCGGCTTGCCCGGATTTGACGAGATCAACGGCGCGACTCAGTGAGGAATCTTTTTTTCGGCGAACCGCTTCGACCGCATGTTCGCTCATTTCGACCACTTGCGTGGTGTGGACAATCTCAATGCGGGGATCGGTGCACTTGTGCTTGGCCAACTCATTGCGGAGTCTGGCCTCATCTCCGGTGAGATAAAGCCGTGTGATCTCCGGGTGCAGGCCAAGCGCCATCACCGCACCGGCAATGGTGTTTTGCGGGGCATGGTCGCCCCCCATCGCATCAAGAGCGATCCTCATAGCCTAGACTGTTCGGTTGGCACCGGATCCATTCCATCAGGCCAGGCGAGAAATTTCGCCAGACCGGTCAAGCGGTCTCGACGCTGAGAACTTGGCGTTCTTTGTAAAATCCGCAGGCGGGGCAGGCAATGTGCGCCAGGACCGCTGCGCCACATTGAGGGCATTTGGATAGTTTAGGCGCGTGCCAACGATTTGCGGCCTTGCGTGTGCGAAGGCGCATTTTAGATGTTTTTCTTTTGGGGACTCCCATAATTCAGTTCAGTTGTTTTTCAGTTGATCCAGCACTCCCCAAGGACTTCCACCCTCAGCTGTGGGAGCGCTTTCCACATGGGTGGCACTCCGGGCAAATGGGCTTCTTTCGCTTGCCGCTTTGGATCGCGGGTGGGCAGGCAGGGCAAGATGGATATCCTCTCTGGCCTCCGGCGTCAAGTCCACGAGTTCACGACCATGAAGTTCTTTTTGGATGGCGAAGGGGTCAATCACGAGTTCCTCTTCAAAATACTCAAGGGTCACCACACATTGCAGGCGCACACGGAGCCGGAGCGTCCCGGTCGCAAAAAGCCCGTCCTCAGAAATCCCAACATCCAGACAATAGTGGAGCGGCCCGACCGGACTGGCTCCCACTTCGTCCAAACCCAGCGCCTCAGCACTCTCCTCGCCCTCAATCCTCAGCGTTTCCCCATTGGGAATTTGTTTCAAATGCACTCTCATAACTTCCTACAACCTCCTTCGTTACGGAATACGCCAAGAATCCCGCCGGTGCAAGCTGCACATTTTTCCAGGGTTTTTTGCATTTCCGTTTGACACAAGCCCTCTCCTTGGAGATTCTCCTCAGTTCTTCTTGATTTAAGCCATGCCAAAAACATTTTCAGCAAAAGCCACCGACGTCAAACGCGACTGGTGGGTGATCGATGCCGCAGGGCAACACCTTGGCCACGTGGCCGTCAAAGCCGCAAACCTTCTGCGCGGCAA
>JBGTAR010000260.1:0-7329 GCA_041749815.1 Terrimicrobiaceae bacterium | reverse complement strand
GGCCATCCTTCGTCACATCGCCCTCAACGTGCTCAAAAATGACTCCACCAAAAAGCGAGGCATCAAGGGCAAACAGAAAAATGCTTCATGGGATCACTCCTATCTCCTTTACCTACTCGGATTTTAATGCGTTTGCCCTGGCCCTGTTTCAAACTCAGCCGGCACACTGGCCGAGGATACCGTGCATTTCATTGTCGGCCGCCTTTCCAAAGATGGATCTGCGACAGATCCCAACGCCTATGACCGTATGGAATTGTGGCTCAACCCATCGTCGGCGACTCTTGGTTCTGCAACAGCCACCGCGAACGGTCCCGCAAATTCTTCATTCACCGGAGGCATTGCTAACTTTGGACTCACAACCCTGTCCTCCTCTGCAGTTCTCGAATGGGACAACTTACGAATCGGGACAACTCAGCTAGACGTTATTCCCGAGCCCGCCACCGCGATGCTCGTGGGTCTCGCCGCATTGAGTCTCGTGCTCCGCCGCCGTCGGCGGATCTGATTCGAAGAAGCATGGATCAATCACGAGGGGATGCTCTCGGGGAGCACCCCCAGTCCGAGTTTGGTTCCTCAGCGGAGCGCTGGGGAAATTGGTCCGGCGTGCCGCGTGTGGCCCAAGAATTTCCGCATGCGTTGAGTTGGCGCTGCACTCCCGACAGTGAGCATTGGGTTGTTTCGAATGGCTTCCGGATGATGCGGTCTGTCACAATAACGAACCATTCCGCGGAGCAGATGTTTCCGATCCAAGTCGGGATCAAACACATCCCCAGTCGGCGACCAACTCACGTGAAATCATCTCTCTGTGGTATAATCATGAACGTGTCGTTACACGACCAGCCCCCAAATGAACAACCCCCATCAAGCCAACCGACCGCCAAATTGGCAGACACGATCTCGGCGGATCGCGGCTGGCACCTTCCCTCGCAATCGTCCATCCGCAAACTGCCTCGCTTTCTCACTGATTGAATTGCTGGTCGTGATAGCGATTATTGGCACTGTCACCGTCCTGGCAGTCCCGGCCTTTAATCACCTTGGCAAATCCAGCAAGCTGAACAGCGAAGGCAACAAAATGGTCGGACTGATCACCCGCGCCAGTCAAAATTCCGTGACTCGCAATGCCATGACCGCCCTTGTCGTCATCCCCGGTGATCCTGCCACCAGTCAAGACCTGAATGCCTTCGCGCTCTTCCAATACGCCGCTGGCGACAGTGGCTGGCAACAAATCACCAAATGGGAAACCCTGAAGGAGGGCATTGTCTTGGATCCGGCGCATTTGATGCTCACCATGTACCCCGCCGTCAAACCTTCTCCCGATCTGCCCATCATCTCCTACCTTGGTTCGGCTCGGCCGTCTTTCCAATACCTGGTTTTCCTGCCCGATCGCAGCTTGTTGCACGACCAGTCGGGACGAATTTCGCTGGTCGAAGGCACTTTTGCTCCCGGTGCCGTCGCCCCGGCCCTGACTCATCCGGGGGACAATGGGCCGGCCAATTTTTACCGCGTCACGGTCCTGGCGACGACCGGGCGTGCCATTATCGAAAGGCCATGAAGAGACATTCCTTGCGAGTTGGCCAAGTTGGGCTCAGGGCATTTTCACTGGTAGAAATTACTATTGCCATCGGAGTCCTGGCGTTTTCCCTAACCGCCATCATGGGGCTCCTTTCCGTTTCGTTACAAAGCAGCCGGGAAGCGACCAGCGACACCCTGGTCGCTGAGATGAGCACGAACCTGCTCAACACCATTCGTAAACAGACTCAAGCCATCGATCCGAGTGCTCTACGTGTTTTTTTTGACGGCTCGGGCCGACAGATAAATTCGCTTCAGGATGGAGTCCTTCAAACCATGGATCCCGCCGCAGCGATGGCGGAAGACGCGATCTATGACTGTTCCGTGGCGGTCGAGCCCGACCCGGGAACAGTCAGTGCGGATGGCACTCCCAATCTTTGGCGAATCACCCTCAAATTCCGCTGGCCGGTCGGCTCGTCTGCCGCCGCCAACCAGCAAACGATCCATGCCGATGTCGCACGATATTAAGCGTGAAGGCTTCACCCTGATCGAGCTCTTGGTGGGCACGGCCAGAGGCTTCGACTCCCGGCAGGGCTATCGTGATGCCGATGGCGTACTGTCGGAGGACTACACTGACGCCAGCGGAAATCTTGGACCTCTCTGTGTTCTGCCACCAGCTATTCATGTGAGCTTCGTCCTGATCGATGCCCGTGAGGCCCAGCGCATTGGTCCGACCGAGAAGGCAGCCCTCACCACACTGGCCGGAAATATTGCCTCACAAACGCCCAAAGGAAATGCCTCCGATTTTGTGGAGGCAGCCCGCAATGATCCCGCGCTGAAGGCCATCAGCACTGGACTTCATGCCCACCATGCCGAGATCAATCTGCTCAACGCCCGATGAAAAATTCCGGAAAACTGCACGGCAGCTCGCTTTTGCTCACCTTGGCGTTTGTGGTCATTATCACCATCACTGTGGTTGGTTTCGCCGAAATGGTTCGCATCGCCCGCCCGGCCGCCGCCTCCTACCTGGAGCGAGCCCGGGCTCGGGAATATTCGCGCTCGGCCATCGATCGGGTAGTCGCCACGCTTCGACAGACCACCGCCGATCCCAGGCGGAGTTGGATCACCCAGCCGGGCCAAATCGTAGCCGGCTCGGAGGCGGATGATGAGGCCACGCCTCAGGACGAGCGGAAGCTGCTTGCGGAAAGCATCGCGCTGCATTCGGGAACGGTAACAGCAGGGCCTCCCGCCGATCCGGTGCTTGCTCCGCCCAACCTGAATCTTCCAACCTATCGCGATCCCTCCGCCTTTCTCCTCACCGAGCAGCGCGACGGACCGGACGTTCTCACGATGTCGGTCCAGTGGATTTACGTCCGGCAGAGCGGAGATCTCGACCTGAATCAGGATCCCGTGCCGTCGGCCTCCGATCCCATCGTCGGCCGCTACGCTTATTGGACCGATGACGAGAGCAGCAAAATCAACTACAACATAGCCTGGGGCCGTGCCGGCAATACCAATGTTCCGGGGCACCCCACTCAGATCGAGTTGACGGCCCTGCCGGGATTGACCCAGGCGCACGCGGATACCCTGCATAACTTCATTACCGGATCCTCGCCCGCCTACAATTTTTTCAACACCCCGCTGGATGCCCGCCGCATTGAAACGACTCCCGATGGAGCCGGAGTTGCCTCCGCCCTCAAGGACAACAAATTCGATGTGACTCATTTCAACAGCGATCCCAACACGACGTTCTTCAATGAACCCCGCATCGTTCTCACCACCCGTCCCGATCATGCAGGATGGACCAAAAATTCGGCCACCGGACGATGGGAGGGGGTGAACAAAAAAACCTGGGAGGATGGCGGGCTGCCGCGCTACCTCCGGGTGCTCAAGGATCCCGAGGAGTCCAAAGATCCCGGGCTCCCCTATACACAATCCCTCGACCCTGTGCGCCTTGCCGAGGTGGTCGCGATGATTGCCTTCCAGCCTCCGTCCGGGAGTGATCCCGGTGGATACCTCCAGCGCAACGATTGGCCGATGGCGAGCGGGTCCAGTTTGCAGGAGAAATACTTTGGCCACTATCCCACCACCGGATCGCCGTCGGGAATCAATGCCCGCACCTCCCGCCTCGGACAGTTGGCGGTGAACATCATTGATTACGTGCGGGCCAAGGAGTCCACTCGCGATATTCTCACTCCGATTATTGGCTACTTCGACACCACTCAAGCGGATCCCAAAAAAGCCTTTGCCCTTCAGTCAACCGGGCAGTCCAAGAATGGGTATGCCGGGCTTTCCCGCGTGCCCCTTGTTACCGAAATGGGAGTTTGGTATGGAAAAAACACGGGGCCGGCCTTCACTCCGCCCTCCCCCGGAGCCAACCCCAGCCAGGAAATCGCGGCGGGCGCGAACTACTATGTTTTCAAAATCGAGGTGTTCCTTCCTCCCAACTACGGTCTACCATCGATTGATCTTGAGGACATCTATATGGGCATCCAGGGGGTCAGCGCAAACAGCACCAAATGGCGGCCCAACTATCCGACTTACAATACGGACACCCGCAAGATCGACGCTAGCGAGGTGTCCGGCGGAACCACCGTATTGCAGGCTGTAAGCTACGCCGTGATCTCGCGAGCCATTGCGGTGTCCGCCCCCCCGCCAGCAGCTCCGCCTGCAACGACGGGTGCGGGAACGAGAATCCATTTTTCCGCCGCGGTCCTGAGCACCTTCTACCAATTTGCACCCATTGGGGATGGCCTGCGAACCGGAATCCCGATTTCCACCGGATCGATCTCCGACATCAAATCTCTCGAAACCGACGATCCCCGTTTGAACCAGCACCCCGACGATTGGGTGGAAGTCGCGGGTAACTCCTTCGGGGAACGGAACTCTCGCTGGTCGGCCGGACAGCCTGCATCCGGCCTGCTGCCGGAGCAAGATACCGACGTGAGCGGTGTTGTCAGCGACGCCAGCCTCTATATGCCCCCGCCGAAGGGGAAGGTCTTCACCAGGGCGGATGGAACACTGGACGACAACGCAGCGGGAAAAGTGGCGTCGGTGGGGGAACTGGGTTTCATTCACACCGGCTATGAACCGGGCTCGCTCTTTGATTCCACACCAATCCCTGCAGGTGTTTCCTGGCGCACATTGCGGCTCCAGCCCAGCAGTTCGCCGACAAATATTGTTCCCGACTGGGCGGTGATGGACCTCTTCACCGCCCCGGTGACCGCTCCCAACGCCTTCAATCGTCTGGTCTATGCACCACACGAAACCTCGTATGGCGGCCGCGTAAACCTTAATTCGAAAACGGTTCCGTTTGAGGTTTCACGCGTGGCGCCGCTGGCGGCGGTGATGCAAAACGCACCTTTCGACTCCGAGAATCCCGGCGTCCGGCTTACCCCCGCCCAAGCGCTTGACCGCGCCGGGAATATTTTTCATCACGCCCTGGCAGCCAACGGCAAAAATTATGGAAGCGCCGGATACGATTCGCCTGGCGAAGTCGTCGAGGTCGAGGGTATTGCGGACCGCGGCGAAAAGAGCGAGGAACTGGTGCGCCAGATCATGAACCTCGTAAGCACTCGCGGGAATACCTTCAGCGTTTACAGTGTCGGGCAGGCCCTCAAACAGACCCCTTCCGGCAAGCTGGCTGTCACGGCCGAACAGCGCTATCAGGCCACAATCGAGCGTTATGCGGACCCGGATGGCGGGGTGCACTTTTCTCCGGTCTATTTGCGCAGCCTGACTCCGTGAGGACTGGATAATGTCCAGGGGCGGCGCCGGGACCGTCACGCAGGCCGACGGATGAGCCGATAGAGAATGAGGAGAATGATGGCTCCGACGATCGAGGCCAGGAATCCAACGGGTTCCCCTTCTTGGTACCAACCCAAGAACCGGCCTAAATATCCGGCCACAAAGGAGCCTGCGATTCCGAGCAAGATCGTAATGATCCAGCCGCCGGGATCGCGACCCGGCATCAGGAGTTTGGCGATGGCTCCGACGAGAAGACCGATAAAAATTGTGGCGATGATGCTCATGATTTATTCTCCTTGGTGACTCTCTTTGATCGGAGAGTTGCTTTGACCTTCACAGGTTCGTTGTTTGTCATGCTGGGTAAACGTTTTTCCAGCCACGTGTGGATGTATGATGAAACTGAATGGAAGGCATCCGGGGATGCGTGCTCAGACGCCACGCTATTTCCGAATCACGTTATAAGCGCTCACGCCGCCTTTAATGAGAGTTGGGTCAATGCGACGATCAAAGGTTGCGAGCGAACCCCGATTCTGAACAGCAAGCGCCAAAAGGTAGAAATCGGTGAGATGTTTTGACGAGGGAAGAACTAGAAAGTCACTTTTGTAGCGAAGCGAAATGGAATCAGCCCAAAATTCATGCCCTCGTTGTGATGTCAGTTCATGGAGAAGATCCCGGGCGGCATCAGGAGATCCCGGACCTTCGGGGTAATTTGGATGACCGATAATTCGGAGAAAGGCATTTTCTGTCAGCGGGCAGGTGACCCACCCGTCCTCAGTGACTCTCGCGTGAAATGCAACGGCCAGATCATGGTGTTCGTGGTCGTGGTCACCCAGCGCAATAAACAAGTTGGCGTCGAAAAGGATCAAGTTGCACTCATCGCTTGAAGCCGGAAAACGACATTTGAGCAATTTTTTGTCGCCGCCATGCATTGCCGCGCGTAAATTCAGAATTGCAGAAAAACAATCATTTTACGCAAGTTAAGAAACTATCATGACAACAGAAGCCAAGTGCCCATTTAACCACACCGCGAGCAGCGGCACCTCCAACCACGACTGGTGGCCCAATCAACTGAATCTGAAAATTCTCCACCAGCATTCCTCGCTGTCTGACCCGATGGGTGGGGGCTTTGATTATGCCGGGGAGTTCAACAGTCTTGATCTGGCGGCGGTCAAGCAGGATCTGGCGGCGCTGATGACCGACTCGCAGGAATGGTGGCCGGCGGATTTTGGACACTACGGACCTTTCTTTATTCGGATGGCATGGCACAGCGCAGGCACGTATCGGACCGGGGATGGTCGCGGCGGTGGCGGCAGGGGTCAGCAGCGGTTCGCTCCGCTCAACAGTTGGCCGGACAATGTGAGTCTCGATAAGGCGCGGCGCCTGCTTTGGCCCATTAAGCAAAAATATGGCCGTAAAATTTCTTGGGCAGATCTTTATATTCTGACTGGCAATGTGGCATTGGAAACCATGGGCTTCAAAACGTTCGGCTTTGCTGGTGGGCGCGAGGACACCTGGGAGCCCGATCAAGATGTTTATTGGGGCCGGGAAACCACGTGGTTGGGCGGCGACATTCGTTACGCTCATGGTTCGGAAGGTGTCGCCAAGGGAGGCGGCGTTTTGGTGGCCGATGACGATGCCGATGGAGACATTCACAGCCGGATTTTGGAAGATCCTTTGGCTGCGGTTCAGATGGGCCTCATTTACGTGAACCCCGAAGGTCCTGATGGCAACCCTGACCCCATTGCGTCAGCAAAAGATATCCGTGAGACATTTGCCCGCATGGCAATGAATGACGAGGAGACTGTTGCTCTGATTGCCGGCGGCCACACCTTCGGCAAAACGCATGGTGCGGGAGACGCAAAGCACGTGGGGAAAGAGCCGGAGGCCGCTGGCCTCGAAGAACAAGGATTTGGATGGAAGAACAGCTTCGGCACTGGCAAAGGCGCGGATACCATCACAAGCGGGCTTGAGGTCACCTGGACTTCGACGCCCACACAATGGAGCAACAATTATTTTGAAAACCTCTTCGGTTTCGAATGGGAACTGACAAAGAGTCCGGCGGGAGCACATCAGTGG
>JBGTAR010000259.1:0-39768 GCA_041749815.1 Terrimicrobiaceae bacterium | reverse complement strand
CCAAATCCCCCACACACCAAAATTTATGAATGTTGAAGTCACAAACTACCGGGGTTGGGCCAACACGCTTCGGGTCTCCAATGGAAGCACCGAACTCCTGGTCACCACCGATGTTGGCCCACGCATTATTTCTTACCAAACGGAAAACCGTGGCAACATCTTCAAAGTCTTTGAAGACCAACTTGGAAACACGGATGAGGAAGAGTGGCAGATCCGTGGCGGTCATCGTTTTTGGTTGGGACCCGAGGATTGGATTCTGTCCTATCACGTTGACAACCGCCCAGCTCACTGGAAACAGATCGGCTCTGGAGGGGAACTCGTCATCGATAGTCTTCAAAACGATCCAACCACCATTCGCAAAACGTTGGGCATCCGCCTTTCCCCCGACAGCTCCGCAGTCACGATCCGCCATACCGCAACCAATGAAGGCGGTTCCCCCTTTCGCCTGGCGACATGGGGCCTTAGTGTGATGCGTCCCGGAGGCCTTGAAATCATCCCCCAGCCCGCCCTTGGTGAGCACCCTCGCGATATTCTTCCCAACCGCGGAATGGTTCTCTGGCCGTACACGGACCTCTCAGATCCCCGGTGGACATTCGGAACCAACTATTGGCTGCTGCAACAACAACCAGACTCCCTTCCAACCAAACTGGGCCTCGCTCACAATCAGAGATGGATCGGGTACCTCTCTGAAGATTTATTTTTCATCAAAAAATTCGATCTGATCCCCGGAGAAGCCTACCCTGATGGGGGCTGCAATTTTGAGACCTTCGCCGATGGCGAAATGATAGAAATCGAATCCCTTGGGCCGATCAAAACGCTCGAGCCCGGGGAATCTGTCACCCACACCGAAAAATGGCAATTGTTCCCGCTCGACGAACAAATCACCATCGAGAGCGAGCCCGCCCTGGCCACATGGTTGACTCCCTACGTGAAAAAAATCGGTTAATGCCTCATTTGTCCTTCCCAGCCGCCACGGCAAAATCCGCATGGTGTGGAATCGTTGAGCCCATGTGGGCGTTAAGGATTCACGTCAAAGACTGCCTCTGGCGCTGTCTGGCCATGGTATTCCTTGGCCTCGCACTCTTTGGCTGTGAAACGGTCGATACGGGAGCTGAATCACGTGCCGCCATGAATGCTGCCATCCGGGCCGAACAACCTGGAAATTATTTTATTGGTCGCCGGATGTATAAAAGGGACTACAAGGTCTGGGGATGGGTTCGTGAACCTGGAAAGCCGTGGAAAACCGCACGTCTCGTGATGCTCAATGAGCAACAAAAACTTGCTCCTGACCGTGAACAAAATCGCTTGGGATATGACAACAACTACGAGTACCGGCTCTTGGGTGGATTTTCCGGCGACACGGTTTACGAACCTGCCAGCGATGGGTTTTATCCTGAGTTTGTTCTCACTGGATACGAAATCCGCTCCACCTCCCCACCAAACATCTACCAACAAAAGCGGCAGAACGAACCCGCGGTTCGATTGCTTCAGGCTCCGCTCTAAGTCAACAGTTAAGGGGAAACCACAAACTTTGTCTCCCCCACCCGCGTGGCCTGGGCAAAGTCAGCCGGAGTCCCCGAGTCGCCTCCCACCCATGAGCGTTTTTGCCAGCTACCACCCGACCGCTCCAGTTGGTCCACCCAGCCATCCGGCCATGCCACCTTGGCTGCGCCATCCACCAATTCCCAACGCCCGTCAGTGATCCCATTGATGGTGCTGTAGGCCGCCCCATTGGCTTGAAGGGACAAATAGAGGTAAGAACCATCAGGCTCACGGTTCAACCGCCAAACTCCCACAAAGATGGCGGAATCCCCATCAAAGCGCTGGGCCGGGGCCGAATTCGTGGGAGCCTCTGCCATAGACAAGCCGGGAGCGAACCCCTCATGAACAGGCTCTCCGTCACGTAACACAATCCGATCGGACCAACCATCATCAAACAAGGCGCAGATTTGTCCGTCCACAACCCGCCAAAATCCCCGCTGCCCCTTGGCTCCGGCAGGCCCTTTGACCCATGTCGAGACGGCCTGTCCATTCTGAAAAAGTACGACATCGAAGGGTTGCCCCTGTTCATCTCTTGTGGTCCAGACGCCTGGGCTGACATCAGGCAGTGCGGCCCTTGTCGGTGCCTCCGGCTGCGCGTTCTGGGATGAGAGATCTGCTTTTTGCCCGGAAGGTCCACAACCAACCATGAGGAGCGCAAGAAAGAGACCCGGGGAAAACTTCATTATCCCGACTATCGTGTGCCATTGCTCACGCTGGCGCAAATCATTTTGCGCCTGCAGGCAGAACTCGATTCTGGAAGCCGGGAGTGGTATGTTTGATCCTTCATGTCACAAGAATCCGGAAAACCTGACCTCCAATCCCGGTTGAGGGATGTGCCCCACAAACCCGGGGTTTATGTGATGCGTGATCGATTGAAGCGGGTGATTTATGTGGGGAAAGCCAGGGATTTGCGAAAACGGCTTGCCAACTATTTTACACCATCTCGCAAAGCTGCCGCCGATCTGAAGACACGAGCCCTCATCGACAGCATTTGGCAGTTTGAGTTCCACACCGTCAAAAGCGATGCGGAGGCTGTTCTGTACGAAGGGCGCCTCATCAAAGAGTTCCGCCCGAAATACAATGTGAGTTTTCGAGATGACAAAAGATTTCTCCTCGTACGGGTCCACCCGGGGGAGCCCTGGCCACGCTTCTCCCTCACCCGCCTGAGGAAAGAGGATGGCGCCCGCTATTTTGGCCCGTTTGCCCACAGCGGGGCTCTGAGGTCAACTCTCAATGCCATCCGGAAAAATTTTGGAATCCGGTCCTGCCGCCCACTAGATCCCGGCGAACGCGACTACAAGCACTGTCATGACCACATCATCAAAAATTGCAGTGCTCCCTGCGTGGGAAAAATCAGCCGGGAAGATTACCTCGGAAGGATTGATGAGGCCTGTGAATTCCTTGATGGGGCCTCCCGCAAAATGATTGAGCAGGTCGAGACCGAAATGCAATCCGCTGCCGGCCGTCTCGATTTTGAAAAAGCGGCTTCCCTCCGCAATCTGCTGGATGATCTCCGGCGAACCACGAAGCCGATGACTCGCTTCACCCGCAAAGCTCTTCCCTCGGCAATCAATCCCGCTGAGGACCTTGCCGCGCTTGCGGAAGCGCTGGGCCTTCACCGCCCACCGCAAGCCATGGAATGTTTCGATATCTCAAACATCAGCAATACCCATATCGTGGCCAGCATGGTGCGATTCAAGGACGGCATTCCCGACCGGGACAACTACCGACGCTACCGGATCACCGGCACCAATGGTCAAAACGATTTTGCAAGCATGGCGGAGGTCGTGAAACGCCGTTACGCCCGCGTCCTTCGTGAGTCGTCTTCTGCTCTTGGCGGTGAAGATGAGTTCAGCCAGGAAATCCCAAGCGAAATCCAATCGCGCGCTGTCAAAAGGGGTGCCATGGCCCTACCGGATCTGATCATCGTCGATGGCGGGAGAGGTCAGCTCTCCAGCGCCTGCAAAGAACTGCAGCGACTCGGGCTGTTCGAAGTTCCCATTATCGGACTGGCCAAAGAATTCGAAGAAATTTATCGTCCCTCACGCCCCCTTCCATTGCGTCTTTCTCATGACAGCGGTGCTCTCAAGCTCTTGCAGCGCATTCGGGACGAGGCTCATCGCTTCGCCAATGGCTACCACAGTCTTCTGCTTAAACGCCGCATTCGTGAAAGCCTCCTGGATGATATTCCCGGCGTTTCTGAATCCCGCAAAAAAGCCCTGCTTGCCGCCTTTGGTTCGGTTGAGCGACTGCGTCGAGAACCTCCTGCCATCATGGCGGAAGTTCCGGGGATCAGCCTCCGGCTTGCTGAACAAATTTCCAGCTATCTGATCAGCATGCAGTCGCCGTAACTGTAAAAACGATACTTCTCAGCCACTGCCTCCTCATAAGCGGCCAAGACGGCCTCCCTGCCAGCAAACGCGCTCACAAGCATCAGCAGGGTCGATCTCGGCAAATGAAAATTGGTGAGGAGGGAACCCACCCTGCGAAAGGTGTGGGGCGGACGAATAAAAATATCCGTTGAGCCAGACAGCGCCTGAATCGGCCCATCCGGTTGCGATTCCAGAACACGGGTGACGGTTGTCCCCACGGCCAGGATTCGACGGGCCCCGTTGATGGCCATTGCGGACTCTGACGGAATCCGATACCGCTCCTCGTGCATTTTGTGATCAGCCAGTGCCTCACATTTCACGGGCTGAAATGTTCCAAGCCCCACATGAAGCGTCACAAAGGCATGGGGAACTTTCATGAGCAGATCCGGCGTGAAATGCAGGCCAGCCGTCGGCGCGGCCACAGAGCCTTCCTCCCTGGCAAAAATCGTCTGATACCGCTCCACATCCTGCTCATCCGCCTCTCTTCCAAAATAGGGAGGGATGGGCACACGCCCCTCGCGCTCAAGATCTGGCTCCTGCTCAAACTCCACAACCCTTGTGCCATCGTCAAAAACTTCACGCACACACAGGGAAGTGGAAGCAATTTTTATCACGCTTCCCTGACGGAATTTTTTTCCGGGCCGCACCAGACACTTCCAAACCCGGGGCTCCAATCGCTCTGCCAAGAATACTTCCAACCTTCCCCCCTCCCCCAGCAGCCTGGCGCGAATCACCCGCGTGTCATTCATCACCGCAAGCTCGCCAGCCTTCATCAATGTCGGAAGGTCACCAATGCGTGCATGGGAAACCTGCCCCGAAGCACGCTCCAGCACCAACATTCTGGCCTCGTCCCGACGCTCGGGTGGACGACTTGCAATCAAGTCCTCAGGCAACTCAAAATCGTAATCTGACACATGCTCACTCATTCGTTGCACCCAGCATACACAGGGCAAACATGATTTCCATCTCCCAGAAATTATCGCGCTTACTGCCCTCCGGGAGGCCAGAAACCTCCGGCTCCAGCCAAGCCGTTTCCGTCATGCCGTTTCCGTCATTGCATCGCCCAAGCAACCATGTTAAGCCCTTGCGGATGGAATTTGAATGGATGGAACCGCATGCACTCATCGGAGACGTCTCCGAAAAGGAGGTGGAGGAATCCTTCGAGGATCCCTTCAGTATCCGGCTGCTGCCAGACATCGATTCCTCCAATGAAACCCGTTACTTCATCCTTGGAAAATCCATTTCCGGCGCTCCACTCTTCACGGTATTTTGGACGGACGGCAAACGCTACCGTGTGATCGTCTCCCGTACCATGACTGATTCCGAAGCCGGATTTTACGAACGCAAAAACTCTGATCCTGCCAACTGACCCATGAGAACAATCACCAAGTGGAGTGAAGTCCCAAGTTTTGTCGATGAAGAGACCGAGGCCGAATTCTGGAAGGAAACCACCCTGGATCCCCGTCTCATGAACGGGTCCATGCTCAAGTCCGACACCCGGGACAGCACCACCATAACTCTCCGTTTTGATCCCCGCATGCTTGCAAGAATCAAGCGCCTCGCCCGATCCCGTTACCTGAATTATCAGAGCATGATCAAACAATGGCTCAGCGAGCGGCTTGAAAAAGAGATGTGAGCACGCCCGCCGAGCCTTCCGTGATCGATTGGGAGCAGCTTGACGCGATTGCCGATGGCTGGCCCGAGGATTTTGTGGCGATATTTGAGGGATTTCTCGTCGACCTCCCAAACGATCTCAACGCCCTCTCAGACGCCATCCTCGTCGGAGATGCCCAGCCCATTGCCTCCCTTGCCCACCGGGCCAAAGGTTGTGCCGCTAATTTTGGTTTCCAAGGTGTTTACCTGGCAACCCTCGAAATTGAATCTCTCGCCAGAGCAAATACGCTTGGAAATACCCCGGCACTCCTTGCCCAGGCCTTTGCAGCCTTGGAAGCGGGAAAATACGAAGTCTCACAAGCCCGTTCTCAAGATCCCTGAGCCCAAGATTCCAACGCCTCCCGACACGCCAGCCTGCTGCAAAAACCACCCCGTCAGATGACTTCATCGGGATCATGCCGATCAGTGACCGAACTGCCCACGCAGTTGACAAGGGGGAGCGGTCGCTCCATTTTGCTGACCTCATGCCGCCCAAGTCCCAATCCTCGTTCTGGCAAGGTGAGATGAACCCTGCCGTGCCGCGACTCGGGGCGTTTTGTTGGTTCTCGAATAGAGTTGGGGTGGCAATTTTTTTCCTGTCGCTTGTGTTCGTCTGCACGGCCTGCGGGTATGATGGAGGACGGGCGGACTTTCTTTTTAAGCTGCAAACGGCGCTAAAAACCAGTGACTATCCAGGGTTGGCAAACTGTTTTGAGTTGGAGGGCACCGAGGCTGACACCCAGCGGATGCTGTGGAAGTTGCTTGACCAGCTTGTGAAGTGGCCATCCCATCAGGTCAAAGTGACGGAACGTTCGCAGACAGGTCCATTTGTGATGGAGAAAAACGGGCGATCCTTCACGCTCAATGGGGATTGGACTTTTCAGGTTCATATTCACAGGGGAGAGCCGCCCAGCCGATCGTTTGTTTTCCCAGCGGGCATTGGAAAATCAGGAAAATACGCGATCCTGATGAGCGTTCCGGTCAGCAAAGACTAGGCTGCCATCAGAGAATTGTGACGAAATTGTAACGTGCGGGGCATTGCTCCGAGCAAGGGGGAACTCTAGGAAGTATCCATCCGTGTTTCAGAGACCAAAGATTCAGCAATTTCGTGGGAAGCCAATTTCACCATGCGCATCCGCATGGGCACGTCCCTCAATTTTCTGGATTGCAGACAAAACCAAGGCCCTGTGCGAGACAAGATCATCGTCGCTTGGGAACAGAACCATTTGTTTATGTTTTTGGCTGAATATTAGGGACTTATCCATGGCTTTCCCATCATTTAGCACCCCCAGTTGGATAAAATTTTGAGGAGTTTGTGAGAAGAACTGACAACCAAACCATGGGACAAACTGATTCTGCGATGACATTTGATTGCAGGAGATCCCATGCCTTGCCTGCGAGGAAGGCTTCTCTGGCTATTGCTCTGGCTTTGATGACAGGTCTTTTCGCCGTGGCCCAAGATTCCCAGACGGGCGAAACCGCTTCAGAGGAAGCCCCGCGCGAGCAGGTGTTGAATATTCGAGAGTACCGTGTGGTGGGAACAAAAAAACTGCCAAGGGAAGATGTTGAGAGCGCCGTGTATTCGTATTTGGGTCCCGGTCGAACGGCCGAGGATGTGGAGGGGGCACGGACCGCATTGGAAAAGGCGTATCGGGATCGTGGGTTTCAGACGGTCAGCGTGAATGTGCCACCACAGCGTGGCCGTGGGGGGATCGTTGTTCTGCAGGTGACCGAGGCTCCGATTGGGACATTGCGGGTGAAAGGTTCGCGTTATTTTGATATTAATCAGATCAAACGACGAGCGCGCTCACTGGCTGAGGGTTCGGTTCCGAATTTTGAAGATGTGCAGCGCGAGTTGATTGCGTTGAACCGCCGGGGGGACTTGCAGGTGACGCCCGAGTTTCGCACCGGGGCGGTGCCGGGCACTGTGGATGTGGATTTGGTGGTCAAGGACTCCTTCCCTTTCCACGGCAGTGTGGAATTAAACAACCGCTACAGCGCAAACACCACCCCGCTGCGGCTGGATATTGCCGCCCGGTATGACAACCTCTGGCAGTTGGGACACACGATTGGATTTGGCTTTCAGGTGGCCCCGGAACGCATTGATGACGCCCTGGTGTTTTCAGGCTACTACATCGCTCCCGTGCCCGGGCTGGATTGGTTAAGCGTGATGCTGCAGGGGATCCGCCAGAACAGCAATGTGTCCACTCTTGGAGGAACGGCTGTCGCTGGGAATGGAGAGGTTTATGGCGGAAAATTGCTGTTTGATCTTCCAGGCCGCCCTGGACTTTTCCACACAGCAAGTTTGGGTGTGGATTATAAAAATTTTAAACAAGACCTCTCGATCAACGGGGAAATCGTCAATTCGCCCATCACCTATTATCCCTTCACGGCATCGTATAATGGCTTCTGGATGGGCAATGGGTATCAACTGGAACTCGATGCAGCCATCGTCTTCAGCTTTCAGGGACTGGGCAGCGATGAGATCGAGTTCGACAACCGACGGTTTGGGGCAGACGGCAGTTTTGCTTATTTGCGTGGAAGCTTTGGGGTGACAAAAGATCTGCCACTTGGGTTTCAGCTTTATACGATGATCCAAGGGCAGGCCGCAGGAGTCCCCCTCGTGGATACCGAGCAGTTTGCCTTGGGCGGGTTGAACACGGTGCGGGGATATCTGGAGGCTGAGGTACTGGGAGACAGTGCTGTGGCTGGAACGGTCGAACTGCGGAGCCCGTCGCTTTTGGGGTGGGTCGAGGCCGAGGGAAATGAGTGGCGGGTGTTTGCGTTCCTCGATGCGGGAGCCGCATGGCTCAATGAACCACTGCCCGATCAATTGGCCGAGTTCTCGCTCTGGAGCTTCGGCTTCGGAAGCACGATCCGCGTGTGGGATCATTTTAATAGTTCGGTCACGGTTGGTTTTCCTCAGGTCACCCAAAACCCCACTGTCGCTGGCACTCCACTGGTGAGCTTCCGCGTGTGGGGAGAACTCTAAGTTGTATATGAATATTGTTTCTTTTCCATCTTTCGCACGCCGTTTTCTTATGGGGGCAGTTGTCGTCTCCTTAATGGCGTCAGCCTCCACGTCCCTGGCGTGGTGGGATGAAGAATGGAGCGGACGCAAACCCTTCACCGTGGACACAACCGCCGAGGGCGGGGCCATCAAGGATGAGGTGGGAACCGCCGTGGTGCTGCTTCGATTGCATCAGGGCAACTTCCCCTTTGAGGCCTCCAGAGAGGATGGCAGCGACTTGCGTTTTGTGTCAGGGGATGACAAAACCCCGCTGCCCTTCCATGTCGAAAAGTGGGACCCCCTGATGTTGGAAGGCATCGTATGGGTTCAAGTGCCAGATGTGGCACTTGATGGAAAAACCACGTTCTGGCTTTATTATGGCAATGCGGAACCTGCGGTAGAAACTGCTGGTGATCCGGCCAAAACATACCCGGAGGAGACCGTGTTGGTTTACCATTTTGCCGAACGCGGGACACCGCCCAAAGACTCAACCTCGCAAGGCAATACGGCCGCAGCGGCAGGAAGCATCTCCGAGGGCTCTTTGATCGGAGCTGGAATGCGTCTGCTGGGGGCCGACCCCATTGAAATCCCTGCCACACCCAGCTTGGAATGGAGTTCTGGGCAGGACTGGGCTTGGTCAGCCTGGGTGAAATCCTCCGGTCCTGTGGCGAATGCGGTGATCCTCAGCCGCACTGAAGGCAACTCAGGCTTGCGCATTGGGCTGGATGAGGCCGTGCCATTTGTCGAGATCATTAATGGGGGTCAGAGCCAACGCACGGCAGCCGGCGATCCCGTGACCATTTCCTCATGGACACGACTGGAGGTTGTCGCGACGGGCGGTAACATCAATCTCTCTGTGAATGGCAAGGAATACGGCACGGTCAGTGCGCTGCTTCCTGCGCTGAATGCACCCTTTTATCTTGGAGGCGATGCGGCCGGTTCCAGTTCAGCCAACGGACGCTTTGTTGGGGAAATTGATGAGATGCAGATTGCGAAGGCGGCAACTCCCTCCGGCGGAATTGCCTTCACGGCCCTGAACCAGTCCGGGTCTGAAGCTGCTGGGAAGCTTCTTGTTCCGGGTGAAGATGAGGGCGGTCATGCCAGCGCCACCCATGGGGGAGCACTGGAACATGTGATGCTGTTTGGAGATATCGCCAACAACATGATGTTTGACGGTTGGATCGCGGTTGTTGTCTGCGTGATTATGATGATTGCCGGCTGGACGGTGGCGGTTCAGAAATACATCGATCTCGGCAAAACTGAGAAAGGCAATGCCGAGTTTCAAAAACTGTGGAGAGACGTCGCCTCGGACCTGACCTCAATGGATCTCGATGACCCAGAGGCCACAAAATCCTTCGGTGGAAAAATAGGAAAAAAGGGGTTGAAACTCCTGAAGGACTCCCCCCTTTACCATGTGTACCACGTCGGCTCAGAAGAGATCCGTCATCGCTTGGGCCGCGGGAAAAACAAAGGCCAGGGGCTTTCCGCCCGCTCAATCCAAGCCATTCGAGCGGCCCTGGATGCAGCCCTTGTTCACGAGCAGCACCGCCTCAACAAAAACATCGTTTATTTGACCGTGAGTATTGCCGGTGGCCCCTATGTTGGACTTCTCGGAACGGTGGTGGGTGTGATGATCACATTTGCCATCATCGCCAAGTCCGGCGAGGTTGATGTGAACTCCATTGCCCCGGGTATTGCGAGCGCGCTCCTTGCCACCACCGTGGGCCTCCTTGTGGCGATCCCCGCCCTATTTATCTACAGCTTCTTAAATACCCGCATCAAGGGCGTCATTGGCACCATGCAGGTGTTCATTGATGAATTCGTGGCAAAAGTTGCCGAGTTTTATCCTCCTCCCGGTGAAGGTGGGCTTGCCGTGCCCATCCGTCAGATCCGGACTCCGGAGGAAGCAATCCGCCACCAGGAAAAGGAAGCGGTTGATGAAGAAGTTCGCGATGAGGTGAGCAAATAATGGACGCCGGAGACGACAAATCTTACGACGATATCAACGTCACCCCCATGGTGGATCTCTACCTGGTGTTGCTGCTCATTTTTATCATCATGACAACGGCCGGAGTCCAGGGAATGAAGGTGGACTTGCCGCGCTCTTCCAGCAAACCACCGGAGTTGGGAGGGCCAAAGAGCCGTGCAATCACTGTGAACAACGAGGGGAAGATTGCTTTGGATACGGTTCCCGTGACTTTGCAGGAACTGGAAGAACGCCTTAAACAACATAAAGCCGCCAACCCGGAATTCCCGGTGGTCGTGCGTGGAGATCGTCAGACTCAGTATCAGGGCGTGATGGACGTTTTGGACGTCTGTGGGCGCCTGGGGATCACCCAAATTGGCCTTGCCACGGTCGGACCAAAATGAGCGGGATGGATTTTGAGGATGAGGACGAAGATCCCGGCTTCTTCAAGAAGTACCGGGTGCCCATTATTATTGTGGTGATCATTGCCCTGGGTGCAGGAGCCTGGATGCTGCTCCCCAAAGACAAACCCAAGAGGCGAGCCTCAACGGTGAGCATGGTGAACATCCTGCCTCCACCCCCACCAACGCCTCCTCCCCCAACACCACCGCCCACGCCGCCACCGGAAGAACCGGAACAACAAGAAATCCCGAAGGATCAACCCGAGTTTGTGGAGGAAACCCAGCCCGACTCAGCCCCGGAGCCAGACTCTCCCCCGGAAGAGGCGGCCCCGCTGGGAACAAACATTGAGGGCGATGGGTCCGATGGGTTTGGGCTTCAGGGCAAAGGGGGTGGAGGATTGATTGGTGGCCTCGGAACGGGCAACCGTCAGGGTGGCAGCAAATACGGATTTTATGCCGGGCAGGTCCAATCCCGGGTGGCACAAGCCATGCGCTCGAACAAACGAACCCGCAGCGCCACCCTGAATCTCAAGGTGCGAATTTGGGTGGATTCAGCCGGCCGGATCACCCGCGCCAATTTGGAAGGTTCTTCGGGCAATGCCGCCGTGGACCGCGCCATCACGGACGAAGTTCTCTCCGGCCTTCAGTTTTCACAACCTCCCCCCGAGGACATGCCCATGCCCATTGTGATGAGGATTTCTGCCACAAAACCAAACTGATGACTGCCTTTCCCAAAACCAAGCCACTCTCCCTGCCGCTCGCTGCGGCCCTGCTTTCTGCGCTGGCTCTTGCCGCTTCGGCGCAATCTCCCACTCCGGAAATCCATCGTTCGGGCGGAAAAAACCGCATCGTGTTTGACAACTTTGCTTCTCCCACGCCAACTCCTGAAGCCACGCCCGCTCCTTCCGCCACACCGACGATCTCCGTGCCCCCCGTTCTCGTGGAAGAATCCCTCACACCAGATCCCACGCCAGCTCCAACGCCGACTCCATGGGCCACTCCTCCTCCCCAAGTGGAAGCCACTCCGCAAGCTGAGCCCTCAATCATAAAAAAAGACGAACAAATCGCAGAGGCTGCGAGCGAGGCGGCCACCGGCCAGGAGAGCCCATCGATTGTTGCGGAATCCGAAAAGGCTGTGGAAATTCAAAATTCAGAATTAAAAATTAAAAATTCCCCAATCCCTCCCACACCCGCTCAATCGATTGCTGAAACGGCCGCACAGGAGCCCCCCCCGACTGCCGGAGAAGATGCCTTTGCTGTGGTGGGGATTGAAGGGGCTTTGCCAAGCAGCTCTCAAACAGATGTCCTCGCAGAATCTGAAAACATCGATTTGATTCCCACAAGCAGTGTGGATGGCGGCACCATGCCGCCCTCTCAGAGCGTGACGGTTAACCTCATCAACAAACTGGTCCAGCGTGGAATCCTCACCAAAGAGGACGCTTCAGGAATGATCAAACAAGCGGAAGCCGAGGCCGAGGTGGCCAGAGCCCAATCCCAAGCGGACATGTTTGCCGTTGCTCAAATTGCAGCCGCTCAAGCGGCCTCCGACCAGATCGCGATCGACCAGGCCTTGGGTGCACCTTCCGAGGATGATGTTCGAGTGACCTTTATTCCCGACCCTGTGCGTATGCAAATCAAGGAGGACATCAAATCCGAGCTGCGTGAAGAGATGTCCCGCAAACCATTTCAGGACCTCAATGCGCTGCCCCTTTGGGCTTCCCGCATCAATCCCTACGGAGACATTCGTGTGAGATTTGAGGGCATCCTCAATCCCGAAGGGAATGATTCCTCCGGAGCCTTCCCCGACTTTAATGCCATCAACACCGGCGCCCCTTTTGATGTCACCGGCAACGAATTTTCCCCGCAATACAACACCGACCAGGACCGCTACCGGATGCGGCTACGTGCACGGCTTGGCTTCACCTATGAAATGGCGGATGGATTTGAGATGGGCTTCCGGCTGGCAACCGGCAATGACAGCTCGCCGGTTTCCACCAATCAGACACTGGGGCGTTCGGGCGGGCAGTTCAGCAAATATGCGATCTGGCTCGACCGTGCCTACATACAATGGACGGCCTGGGGCGAGCCCACCCGCAGCTTCACCTTTTCTGCGGGCCGCTTTAAGAATCCCTTCTTTTCCACGCAGCTCATCTGGGATGATGACATCAATTTTGATGGTGCCGCAGCCAGCTTGAAATATGAAGTATTTCCTGGCCTTCGCCCATTCATTGTTGGGGGAGCCTTCCCGGTGTATAACACGGACCTCAACTTCTCAACCAACCAGCCAACGAAGTTTAAGAGCTATGACAAATATCTCTTCGCCATTCAGGGCGGATTGGAGTGGGAGATTGCTGATGACTGGAATTTCAAATTTGGCGCGGCTTATTACTACTTTCAGAACATTGAGGGTAAACTTTCCTCTCCATTCACACCTCTCAACTCCAGTGATGCCGGAGACACCGATGGCAGCCGCCCATCCTTTGCCCAGAAGGGCAACACGTACTTCCCCATTCGCAATATCGTCCAAGATGCCAGCAACGACTTTGGCGCCATCAACCAGTACCAATACTATGGGTTGGCCACCAAGTATGAGGAACTCGCCATCACCGCCCGATTGGAATACAACGGGTTTGAACCCATCCAAGTCTCACTCACCGGGGAATTCGTCACCAACCTTGCATGGAATAAAGACGACATCAACGCCATCGCCGTCAATAACCGCGGAGCGATCGACCCCAACAACATTGACGATATTTTCGGTCAATACGAAGGCAGCAATTACGCGTGGCTAATTGAGTTGCGAGTCGGTCATCCCAAATACCTCAAACGTTGGGATTGGAGCGCTCATTTCAGCTACCGGTGGATTGGCTCCGATGCTGTGGTGGACGGCTTTAATGACTCCGACTTTGGTCTGGGAGGCACCAATATGCAGGGTTTCACCGTCGCGGGATTTGTAGCTCTGGCACCCAACGTGTGGGTTGGCGGACGCTGGCTGGGCTCGGATAGCATTGCCGGCCCTCAATTCAACGTCAACATCTTCCAAGTCGAACTCAACGGAGAATTCTAATGAAACATCATCTTATCATAACGATCATGACGGCAACACTCGCAGCCGGACTGGCCGGACCGGCCTTTGCCCAGGAGGAGGATGAGGTCACTGGAAAGCTGCGTGAAGCCCTTCGGGGTGTGACCATCCAACTTCGAGAGGCCCAAGGACAGATTGCGAACCTTCAGGCCACGGAAATCGCCAACAAGGCCGAGATTGAAAAACTCACCGCAGAGGTCAAGAAGCTCAACACCCAGGCAATCGAAGAGCGCAATGCCTCTGCCAATGCCCTCGCCGACCTGAACAACAAGCTGACCGAAAAAGAGGCGGAAAACACAGGTCACCGGGCGGCTCTTGAAAAATGGCGCAAAGACTATGGAAGCGTCATCGAGCGCGCGCGCAAGGCCGAGAGTGCCCGTGACAAAAACGCGGCCCAGATCCTTAATTTGGAAAGACTCGTCAATGACCAACGCGCCCAGAACGTACGCATGTATCTCGTGGGCCAGGAGGTCCTGAAACGCTACGACAAGTTCTGGTTCGGTGATGCCCTGCTGGCTCGTGAGCCGTTTGTGAGCACCACCAAGGTCAAACTTCAGAACCTGGCACAGGAGGGACATGACAAACTCCTTGCCGCCCGCATCCAGGACATCTCGCTTGCGGAGGTAAAAAATAAAAGGCCTGAACCCAAAGCAGATCCAAGCCCCGAGCCAACTCCAGAGGCCACGCCGTCCACCTCAGCGAACCAAGCCGCGGAGACGCCACACCAAACGGCAGCAACCTCAAAGCCCAAAAAGCAGAAAAAAGGGGAGCGCGAAACCGCATGGCCCGCTGCTCAAGCAAACTAATCTCTGACCATGAAATACCCATCGCTTCTCCAATCCACCACTCTTGGCGTCATTCTGAGCTTCGGTCATCCTCTTTCAAGCATCGCACAAGATTCGCGAATCATCGCACGAGTGGCGGATGAGGACGTCACCAGTGCGACCATTGCTCCCTTCTTTGCCGACCTCTCGGATAATGATCGCAAGGCACTCGCCGACAATCCGGCTCTTTTGAATCAGACCGTTCGCAATGCGATTCTACGTCGGCTTCTGGTTAAGGAAGCGCTGGCATCCGGATGGGACAAAAAACCCGAAGTGGCCGCGCGCCTTGAGAAAGTTCAAGAAGCGGTTGTGTTGGAGGCATATCTAAAAAAAGTCACTGAACCACCAGCAGGTTTTCCCAGCGACAAAGAAATCGTGGGGATCTATGACGAAAGAAAGTCCGAGTTCAGAGTCCCCAAACAATTGTTCCTATCCCAAATTTACATCCCTCAAGCATCTGACCCTGACAAAATTCAAGCGGCGGCGGCGAAAGTCCTTCTCGACCAGGTTCAAACCAAGCTGAAGGCGCCCGGCGCTGATTTCGCAGCGATTGCCACGGAGTTCAGCCAGGAAAAGCAAACGGCGGCCAAGGGCGGAGAAATTGGATGGGTTGCCTTTGATTCCCTTCAACCGGAAGTCCGCGCGGGAGTTGCAAAATTAGCCAAGGGTGGCATTTCGGCTCCACTCACTCTGCCGGATGGGTTTTACATCGTCAAAGTGAACGATATCCGTGAAGCCCGCACGCCTTCTCTTGAGGAGGTCAAAACCCAAATTGCTGATGCGCTCCGCCAACAACGTTCCCAACAAAATCTGGAAGCCTACCTTGCCAAAGTGCGCCAACAATACCCCATGTCCATCAACGAGCTCTCCCTGCCGGAATTGATCAAGAATTAAGCCTGGAATCGGGTTATTGCTGTTCCACGGCATGAAGCTCTTCAGTTCGATCCTTGGAAAGATTGGCTTTTGAAAAAGAGCCGCTCTCTGTGGGGAGAAAAACCCTCAACCACTCGATTTTGGAATCCACTTGCAGCGTACCTTCCGCGAGTGACAGAGATAGCACGTGCCCGCCTTGTGTTCGGTCTGCTGACACAAAATGGATGTGATACCCCGGCACGTTGATTCCTTTGACAAATGCCGGCGATCGCAATCCGATCAAAGTGCCTTTCACATTCGTCAAATCAAAGACCGTCTGGTTCTTGGTCACTTCGGCCAATGGAAGATACGGTTTCGTCTGTGCGGGCACACTCCTCACGCGCAAAGATTTGAACGTTCCCTCCAGGCGAAAAGCGCAGAAGAGATTTTGATCCGGGACAAGCTGGTCAATCAACCTCTCCAAACCCGGTCCCATCATGGGGGATGTGATTTCCACTTCCCGGGCCGGTGAAAACCATGTGACTGCAGCGAAGGGCGTTGTTTCCGAGCTTGGGGGACGCGACACCTTGCCGTCAGCCCGAACTTTGTAAAAAATCCCATCGAGAAAAATCATCTCGCCATCCAATCGGTCAAACGTCCCAAGTCCAAAGTCGCCATGCTTGCGCAACTGGCCAAGAGTCATGTGTCCATCATAAACACCTGCCAACAACGCATCAATTGTGGCCACTTGCATGACCCCCTCCGGGCGGTGGGTGGAACACCCGAGCAAAAGAAGGCAGGTGAGGAACACCAATGGCAGGCGGAGGATATTTGCAGAAGCAGACATATGACGAGTCATGCTGAACAAAACAAAACACATGACGAGATTTTTTCCCGTCAGTCAGGCAAGGATTAGGAGGGTCCACATGTGAGTGTGAGGAGAGCAATCTCCGCCGGACAATTGAATCTGACCGGTGGGAAGCTGTGTCCAACGCCCGTGGTCACAAACACTTTGGCAACCGGGGCCCGACAGAGGCCTGACGCATATTTTTGACCATAGCGGGATGGGAGCACGGGGGCCCCGATCCAGGGAAGCACGCATTGACCGCCATGGGTGTGACCGCTGAGGATAAGCCCCACCCGGTCGTCGGTCACCGATTCCGCGTAGTCGGGATTGTGACTAAACAGGATTGCAGAATCAGGTTTTTGCGTTGCGCCAAGGGCAGCGCGCAAGTCCTGCTTTTCCCGCCAAAGGTCCCCCACCCCACAGATTCTCAGGGTTTGGTTGTCCCGCCTTAGATTGATCCCCCGATTTGTGAGATCACGGATACCCGCCATGCCCATGGCCAAACGAACAGCAGAAGAGGCATAAACGTAATGATCGTGGTTTCCCAAGACCCCAAACACGCCCATCGGAGCGCGGAGCGCTGCGAGTTCCCGGAAGCACCCTTCCGCCCATTCTCCGCCACGATGGATATAATCCCCGGTCAAAGCGATCACATCCGGTCTCAGCCGATTGGCAAGGTGAACGGCGGATCGGATGTACTCAGCAGAAACCAGCGGGCCATGATGGAAGTCAGACATGAGTGCCACCCGCAAACCTTCGAACGCAGGGGCAAGTCCGCTGATTGGGATTTCAACACGGTTGATGCGACACACATGCCTCCCGGCCAGGACACGATCTAGCGACAGACCCAGAGCGGCCGACATGAGCATCATGCCAAGAAATTTTCTTCTTTTCACAAGATCAGGCCTGGCTTGCAAGCGGTGGAGGAACGGATTTCCGTGCAAAGCGATCTGTCCAGTTCACCTTGGCGGTGGCGATCATCATGATGGCCAGAATAAAAATGGCTCCAATGGTGATCGTTAGTCCGGTGAGTCCGTCATAAAAGAAGCTATAGGAAAACAACACCATGCATCCAAATTGGGCAAGGGCCGCATACTTCGCGAATCGAAACCCTCGTGCCAAAAGGAGGTATCCAGAGACCAGGATCAAGGAGACCAGGGCGGCAATCGAAAAAGCCACCCCAAGCGGGATCAGGTCCACCAGGTAGGCAAAGAGGAGCTGAAATGCAAAACATCCAGCCGCCATGAAGAAATAATTCATGGGGTGCAGTTCAACCCGCTGGATAAGGCAGAGCATCACAAGAACGCTAAAAAAGAAGATCAATGAAACGGGGGCAAAGAAGGAGATCCTTGCTGCAACGGGCCCCGGGTTCAGCACTTTGGGCATGTCCATTGTCACCGCCCGGGCACCAATTTCGTCCGGGTATGCCCACAGAAAATCCCAGCCTTTTCCTGATTGGACTCTCTCGGTTGGTGAGGAGGATGGAAAATCCACTTCCTCGAAGTCCGTCTTCATGGAGAGCTGAAAGTTTTGCACGCGGGGCTCTTCGCCAAAACTGTAGGACCATCGATTGAGGCCCCGGGTTTGGTAGCCCACCAAAAGCGTCGCTGATTCTCCAGGGGCCAGAGGGACGGCTTCGATGATGGGTTCTCTGCCGGAGATGTTCGCTGTGGTGGGTTTCCCGTTCAGGCTGAAAGAAAACTCGCTGTAGCCGGCCTCGGCTGATGGGAGCTGGAATTGCACATAGATGGTTTGAGGGATGGGTGCGGGGTTGGTGATTTCATATTCCCCCCGAAAAACAGCGGTGTAGGCGCGATGCCATAGAAGCCCTTTCTGGCGGGGCGTGTAAGACAGCGCGACGTGGACCTTGCTCATGGATGGGCGGAGGGTTTTCCTTGCATCCCCGGGGCCGGGGCTTTGGTACCAGGCTTGTGGGTGGATTTGCTCCATGGGAGGCCCCCACCCCTCCAGCACGGCGATGGAGGTTGCTGACCCCGAGCCTTGCGTCCGGCAACTGAGCGCTGTGCCGAGCAGGAACCACGCAAGGGTGGTACAAAAGGTGATGAATATGATGGCGAAGAGACGTTGTGTGGTCATTGGTTTTTGTTGGTTTCTGGTTTTTGGTAATAAATGCGCACGGTGGGCGCTTCGTTCCTGGAGAGTTCCTTGCGAAGTCTGATTTCATTGGAGAGTTCCCCCGGAAGAAAATCCGTGTTCCCCTCCACCGCCACGGGTGCGTAGCCGGACGGCAAAAGGAGCTGCCAATCAGTGCGCTCGATCAGCAGATCGGTGGAGGGAAGGCTCACAGAAAGGTCTCCTCTCACCGGACCGAACGCGGAGGTCTTGCCCGTGTAGGTGAGATCAACCCGTGTGGGGGTTGAATTTTCCGGAAGCTGGAACTCAAACTGACCATCTGCACCGAGAACGGGCGCGACCGGTCGTCCGTCCACACTGGCAGAAACAAGCTGGGTTTCCGGCCCGGGACTCACGCTCCACACCATGGCTTTGTTGTGTCGGATTGCCCATGAGGTCGAGTTCAGAAATGTCCCATCGCTCACCAATCGCATCATAGCCGTGGCTTCGCTGATCACCGCAGGCATGGTCACCACCTCACGGGCAGGCCGGTCTTCCAGAATTTCACTGATGAGCAGATTCAAAGATTTTTGACCAGAGAGATGATATGCCCCGGACTCGGAATTCCATTGGGCCCCGGGAATCTCGACCTTCTGCCCTTCCGGCAAATTCGCCAAACTCAGAGAGAGAATGGCGGAGGGGGCCAACAGGAATTGAAAAATCGTGCCCTGATTTTCACGACGGCCAAAGCAGCCGATTTGTAATGTCACGTGAGCTGTTTTGGAAGGGGCGGCAAGAGCTTGGTAATAACCATCTTTGCGAACCAGGACAGTGTCCGGCGGATCAACTTTCATCACAGTCACCGAGTCTCCAATCAAGGGAACCAGCCCGGCCTCACTTGTCATGTTGAGAACTTTCAAATGGATGCTCCCCACCGCCTCCTGATCCTTGACCTCAAGACGCAAATGAGTGGAGAGCGTGGCTTGAGAAACGGGAAGCTGCTTTTCGGGTGGTGTCATCGACTTTTCCAGCAAATGACGAAACTCCGAATAGGGGAGCGTGAGTTGGCTGCTGGTGGGGAGATCGGCGGCGTGAGCGGTTCCGGCAAGGATCCCGATTGCACAAAAGACATATTTCATGACCGCACCCTGACGGCACGGTGTGAAACGATGATGAAGGGATTATGAAATTTTTGTGAATTTCACGGTGACCTGGGTTCCCCCATCACTCTCGACTTGCACCACGGCCCCATATCGATCTGCAAGGGATCGAACGATGGCCAAACCCAACCCCGTGCCCCGGCGGCCCGTGAGGGGATTCACCGTGGTGAAAAATCGATCAAAAACCTTTTGTTGAAGCTCCGGAGGAATTCCCGGTCCCTCGTCATGGACAGAAAAGAAATGAGGGCCGGTTGTGAACAGGACCCGCTTTCCTGGGGGCGTGAATTGGATGGCATTTTCCAGAACGGCTTCCATCATTCGCCGAAGCTGATCGGTTGGCATGGCCACCGTTGCTGGTTCCTTGGAAAGCGAAGTTTCCCATTGAACCTCTCCAGCACGGGCAGCAAAGGCCGTGGCAACGGAGTTTGCCACTTCGGGAAGAGACGCCTTTGATGAGGGATCAAGCGGGGCATTTTCAATCCGCGAAAGCGCCAAAAAGTTATCAACGATCGCAGCCAAACGCCCAGCTTCGGCAAAAATGTTGCCCAGAAATTTTTTCTTCACGCCGGGATCTTCCGTCTGCTCAAGAATTTCTGCGGCCCCGCGAATGGCAGAAATTGGGGTTTTGATTTCATGAGAAAGCGTCAGCGCCATCTCCTCAACATACTTTTTGCCCTCCAGGCGAAGTCGCATTTTTTCCAGAGCCCGGGAAAGTCCGCCCAACTCGCTTTTGGACCAGGTCTCAAGCTGAACCCCACTCTCACCGGCAGCCACCCGACCTGCCCGGGTGGCTAAACTTTGCAGGATTCCCGTCAAATAACTGGAGAGGGCGAACGAGACAACCGAGGCAAGGATCAGAGCCAAAGTGGCCGGAAGAGCCAGATCTTTGAGGGAGCGGATCACGGACTTGCGAACATCGGACGTGGTTTTTATCACACTCACCAGTTGGGTGATCTGCCCTTTTTTGATAACTGGGACCGTTGCAAAAAGAATGACCACCCGCCGGTAGGCATCACGTTCCCAACGGGCACCATATTCACGGTCCATGGCCTTGCGGACATCCCGATCAGCGGACCGGTTCTCGTCCTTGAAATACTTGCCCTCCGTGTCATGGAGGGCGAGGCCTTCGGGCGAATAGATCACAATGCGCAGATTGGGATAAGACTCACCAAACACCGATCGCTGGGTTTCTCGAACAGCCGCCAAATCTCCCATGGGCAGTGGACTTGCGGCAGCTGCGATGACGAGTGCGGTATCGATCATCCCCTGCTCGGTCGAGCGGAGGTGGCTGCGTTCAATGCTTTGTCCCACATTCCACGCAAAATACATCCCGGGTAAAAAGATGGCCGCCAGACACAGAACAAAGATTTTCCAGTGGAGGCTGTGAAGGGGGGGTGCGAGAAAAGAAATCAGCCGCTGAATCAGAACCACCAACCGCCCGGGGGACTTTTCCGGAGGTGCAGGGGAAACACTCACGAAGCTTTGAAGCGATAACCGACCCCGCGTACCGTTTCGATACAGTCATGAGGGGCCAGCTTCCTTCTCAGACTCTTGATGTGTGCATCCACCGTGCGGTCTGTCACGCAGCCACCATCCACCCATGCAACATCCAATATTTGTTCACGGGTAAAAACCCTGCCCGGTTGGCCGAAGAGACATTCCAACAACTCAAACTCCGTGCGGGAGAGATCAAGTTCTCTCCCGGCAAAGCGGGCGCTGAACATGGGGCGGTCCAAAATCAAATCAGTTTCGGGTGCCATTGCCGTTGTTCTCCTTGCAACCGCCTTGATCCTGGCAAGGAGTTCCCGGGGGCTGAAAGGTTTGGTGAGATAGTCGTCCGCCCCAAGTTCCAACCCAACCACCCGGTCGATCTCCTCACCACGGGAGGTCAAAAAGATCACGGGAATGTTGGAGGTTTTTCGAATTTCCCGACACACATCAAAGCCATCCATGTCGGGAAGCCCGATATCAAGAACAAGGAAATCAAAACCTGGGGATAATTGAATGGCTTCCCGTCCGGATGTTGTTCGACGCACATGATGACCCGCATTGGAGAGCGAGTATTCAAGCACATCGCCGATACCCGGGTCATCTTCGGCGATAAGAATTTTCATGTGGAAACCAGATCAAAAGGCCAAGCCGGTCTCGCACTACTGGCTCGCGCGCAGTCTATTGGCTTCCTCGAGGTGCTTCATGGCTTTTTCTTTATCAGCTTTTGAAGAGCTTTTGTTGGCAAGGGTTTCTTTGGCCCAACGTTCATACATCTCAATAGCGTAAGCGGACCGCGGCTTGGGAGTGGGTGTGCTGAGCGGATCGGGTGCCTTTGCCGAAACGCTTTGAGCGGCCGGAGTGCTGGGAAGTTTTTTAACCCCTAGCTCCGGCGGTTGCATCATTACAAACAGGATAGCGGCGGCTGCAATAACCATGATGAGGAATAAAACCTTCATGGGTTCGAATCATCGGGGTTTCCTGCGAATTAATCCAGCGTGATTTGCGATGGTAATTCGACCGTGATCTGGGGGGAGCCATGGAACTCGGAGAGGGTCCCGGTCGCCCGGATTTTTTGTCCCACCAATTCCTGCAGGCGGTCGCTCGAAAATTCGGGATGTCCGACTTTGAGGGGAAACACCAAAGAGAAGTCGTTGTGGGTGACCCCCTCAAAGTTCACAAAATGAATGGTGTTGTTCATGTTGGCCCAAACGCGTTCGACTTTTCCTTCGATGGCGGCGGGTTTAGTGAGCCAGGCCAGGAGCTTTTCTTTGTCTGAAACCGAAATGGGCTCAAAATAAGTGTCCGCGATCCTTTGTTTGTAAATTCTTGCCCGTGGGTTTTGAACCTGGCGGATTTTGCCCGCAAATGTTGCCGCCGCATGAAGCGCTCCATGGAGCACGCCACGTTTGGGAGACGCCTCCTGCCCCGAGGTGTCATTGCTGAGACTCGAACTTTTCGGCGTGGCCACGGCCTGCAGAGCGGAAAGCGAATCCGACGTGCTGGGAAAACGGTCCTCGGGAAATCTCGCCATGAGTTGCTCAACCCACGCGCAGATGTCTTTGGGTAAATCAGGGCGGAGCGATTCCAAAGGATGCAGCCGGTGCCTCAAATGCGAATCAATCACCGCCTCGACGGTGTTGCCCTGATAGGGGTCATGGCGGGTGAGCGCATGATAAAGGACGCAGCCCAACGCGTAGAGATCGGTGTAGATCCCCACGGGTTTTTGTTCCAGCTGCTCAGGAGCCATCGTGTGGACGGAGCCAAGGAGTCCCTCGCTTGAATCAATGGTTTGCAAGGAGGGCTGCTTCATGACGGTCGCAAGACCAAAGTCCAGAAGTTTGACCTGCAGTTGACCGGTGGTCAGCCATGTGAGCATGATGTTGGTGGATTTGATGTCCAGGTGGATCATCCCCAGGGCATGCGCCGCCCCCAGTCCCTCCAAAGCCTGTTCGGCCACGGATAAAAAATCTTCCAAGGTCAGCGGGCTGTCCAATTCCTCCAAGGTGTAGCCATGGAGGTACTCCATCACCATGAGAACATCACCCTCATGGTTCAACACATCAAAGACCGTCACGATATTGGGATGCTGAAGACACGCAAGGCGCTTGGCTTCGGATAATGCTGATTGAGTGCGTTTTTCTGCGATACCGGCATCCATGTGGATCCGCTTGACCGCGACCCAGCGTTCCAGCTGATTGTCGTGCGCGAGAAGAACTTCTCCGATGCCTCCCCTCCCCAGCTCACGCCCTAAAACGTAGCGACCAGCAATCAATCCCTCCTCCACTGAATTCATCATATAAATTGATACGAGTTTGCGAAACCGAATTGCATTGGGACTGTTCCAGATGGTGATTTATCTGTGCGAAATCATCCGAGTTCCAAACCTCATCGAGGGGTTGATGTCTGGAACGAAGCATCGCACACATGCCACGGATTGTTGGCACTAAAGCAAATCAACAACCAATTGCGCAATATTTTTCTGCGGTCCTGACGATATAGGAACTTTTTTGCGTGTTTTAGAACCTGGTGGCCGTCATTGTTGTGCGGGTGGATCCGCACATTGATGAGTTTTTGAGGTTTCTTGCTGTGGAGCGAGGGCTTTCGACGAATTATCAACTTTCGACCCAAAGATCATTGGAAACATTTGCGGGCTGGCTTTCAAAGCATGCGGGAAAATCACATCCCCAGGATGTTGAACCCCAGCATCTCACGGAGTATCTGGGGTGGCGGAAAAAGGCGGGGCTTGCGGCCGCATCGATCAAACTGGAAGCCATTGCCCTCCGCATTTTTTTCCGTCATTTGCTTGGCCGGAAAGTGCTGAAAGTCAATCCCGCCGAACACCTTCCGATTCCCCGGATTGAGGCTTACCTTCCTGAGACCCTGAATCCACAGGAAACAGCCCGCCTGTTGGATGCCGTGCGCGGGGACGATCCGCTTCGCATCCGTGACCGCGCCATGCTCGAGTTGCTGTATGCCAGCGGGCTGAGAATTTCGGAGCTCTGCGGCGCCAGACTCGAAAACCTGAGCATTGAGGAAGGGTTCATCCGGGTCATTGGCAAGGGCAACAAAACCCGGATTGTGCCGGTCGGGCGACAGGCATTGGGGGCGATCCAAACGTATCTCAGCAGGGGCCGGCCGGCACTGCTTTCAAAACGATCGGGTGCAGAGATTTTTCTTTCGATTCGGGGCAAAAAACTGACGCCTCAGCGGGTGTGGCAACTCGTGAAAGAATACGCCGGCATTGCGGGGCTATCCGCCGCGGTGTACCCACATCTGTTGCGGCACAGTTTTGCGACGCATTTGCTGGCGGGCGGGGCTGACCTGCGGATCATTCAGGAAATGTTGGGCCATGCGGATATTTCGACCACCCAAATTTACACGCACGTCGATTCCTCCCGGCTGCGGTCCGTGCACAAACAGTTTCACCCACGGGCCTCTGTTCCACCCTCTGCGAAGCGGTAAAAAAATATTTTGCCTGTTTTTACGCCGCTGAGACTGATATCGCGGCCATGTCAGCTCGTCAGGCCTGCAGCGCAGACAATGCCAGAAGCATGCGCGCCTCCACGTCCGCGGACGTTGCCCCCTGGCTAAGTTGGATCAGGGCCAGCATAATCTGGGCATCAAGGTATGCGGCAGCGTCACTGGCCGTGAGATCTTGCTTCAGTTGACCTGATTGAGCGATGCCCTCCATCCAGGCCGTGAGTTGGGCTTTTGTCCCACCCTCCAGCTCTCGAACCATGCCGAGGGCCTGCTTCCCCAAAACCTGTCGGCTCAAACGCATCTTCGTGTAGAGGCATCCCTTCGCTTGCGGGCTCTTCGGGTCGGGGTAGCAGACCAAGGTTGCCAGCTGTTCGCACTGAATCGCAAAAGGCTTGGTGAAATCCATCCGGGCCAGGCCGGGACCCATCCATACCTCAAAGTAGTGGGCAAGCACAGCCTGGCGCAGACCGTCCTCGCTGCCAAAGCTGCGGTAGAGCGCAGGCTTCGAGATCCCCAGTCGGGCGCAAATCTGATTGAGCGATAATTCGGCCACGCCTTCAGCACAGAACAGCGCCACCGCCCGTTCCAGAACTTCACTGGGGGGGACGGCGACGGGACGACCTCGCTTGCGGATGGATGACATTTACGAACCGATTGGTATTTATTTGTTGACGGGTGCAATAGCGTGCCATACGGTCCGTAATTCATCAATCCTTTATTCTGAAAACAACCTATGAATTTTGAGCATAAACACGTCCTCATCACCGGCGGCGGCTCCGGCATCGGACTCGCAATTACCCGCGCAATGGTCGAGGCAGGTGCCCGTGTGACCATCACAGGACGCAACCCCAAGAAACTCGAAGCTGTCGCCCGTGATCTGCCAGCAGTTACCGGCATGGTCTGTGACGTGACGGATGACGCGGCCATCATCGCACTCCGCGACAAGCTCATTTCCGAGTGCGGCATCGACATCCTCATCAACAACGCGGGCATTTTCACCATAGTCAACGTGCTCGATCCCCCGCCCCTCGAGGAACAGCTCAAAGACATTGATATCGACGCAGTTGGCCCGATACGCATGATCCATCACTTCCTACCATCGATGTTAGAGCGTGAATCGATGATCATCAATGTCAGCTCTGGCCTCGCTTACGTCCCCTTCGCAGCGACGCCGGTCTATAGCGCCGCCAAGGCTTTCATCCATTTCTACACGCAATGCATACGCGAGCAACTGAAAGGAACATCAGTGAAAGTGGTCGAGCTGCTACCACCCGTTGTCGATACTCCATTGGTAGCTGGCATTGAAGCTCCCCTCAAGCCCATGCCACCTGAAAAATTGGCTGCCATACTCATGAAAGGCTTGCGAAGCGGTAAAACCGAAATCACGCCCGGCGCCTCTGTCGCCCTGAAGTGGATGGGGCGTTTCCTACCACGTTTCACATTTAAGCAATTGAACAAATAGCCAAAACCCCAAGCCAAACCACTTGACTCCATCCGATTCCTACCGCCGCCGCGTCAACGCCCTCGCCATCGTCGCCTCCGCTGCTTTCGCCGGCGGCAATTTGTTTATCGGCCTTTCCATGGGCACCTATTGGATGAGCCTCGATCCACTCGTCTTCATGCACGGCTTCTGGCCGCAGTTCACGACGTTCCTCTACACCATCATGCCTCTTTTCCTGCTGACTCTGGTTGGCCTGATCCTCTCGGCCCGCCTGGATTGGGATCAGCCAAAACTTAAGCGGCTGTGGCTGATTGCCATCGCGCTGTATGTTGTCACGTCGCTCATCACCATGGGCTATCACATGCCGGAGAACCTGCGCCTCCGGGAGGCCATCTACACTCCCGAGCAAGCCGCGACCGCGCGATGGCATTGGCTGATTGGTCACGTCCCGCGGATCATTTTGTCCATCGGCATCCCCCTGCTTGCGCTTCGCGCTGTCTTCGAACGCCAATCCCTGCAACCGAAAATATATCCTCATGTCTAACCTCACCATTCTGGACCTCCAACCCTAATTTATGAACAACAAGGAAAATAACAAAGCCCACCAACCAACCCGCGTTTTGGTTACAGGCGCAACAGGCTATGTGGCGGGCTGGATCATTAAACGTCTCCTCGACGAGGGTCACGACGTTCATGCGGCTGTCCGTAATCCGAACAGTGAAGATAAAACCCGACATTTGCGTGAATTGGCGGCGAAATCAGCTGGAACGCTGCGTCTTTTTGCATCCGATTTGCTGGTCGATGGTTCTTATGCCGAAGCTATGAGCGGTTGCACAATCGTTTTTCACACAGCGTCCCCATTCGTGCTTTCCCCGGATAACGCCCAGAGAGATTTGATCGAGCCAGCTCTCAAAGGAACCGTCAATGTGTTAGAGCAAGCTAACAAAACACCATCGGTCGAACGCATCGTCCTAACGAGCAGCTACCTCGCAGCAAACGGGGATAATGCAGACATCAAGGACCGCGGCAAATCCACTTTGACCGAGGAAGACTGGAATACGACGTCTTCGCTCACTCACCAACCCTACGCCTACTCCAAGACCTTGGCGGAACGCGAAGCCTGGAAAATGGCAAAAATGCAGGATCGATGGGACTTGATAACAATCAACCCCGCCTTCGTCATGGGACCGGGCATCAATCCAAACGCCACCTCGGAATCATTCAACTTCGTAAAAGATTTCGCCAATGGGAAACTCGCCAGCGGGGTTCCGAATATTGGAATGACATTCGTCGATGTCCGCGAGGTGGCCGACGCCCATTTTCAGGCTGCCTTTCGATCCCAAGCGAGCGGGCGCTACCTAACCTCCGCTCACAATGGGACCATTCCGGATCTGGTGGAAATTCTGAAGAAGGAATTTGGAACCGAGAAGTTTCCTTTTCCGAAAAACGTCCTGCCAAAGTTTGTCGCCTGGCTCATGGGTCCGATTCTGGACAAAACCATTACGCGGAAATACATTTCGCGGAATGTCGATCATCCGATCAACGTCGATGCCAGTAAAAGCATAAACGAATTGGGAATCCAATATCGACCTCTCACCGAAACCATGAAGGATATGTTCCAACAGTTGATAGATGCTGGAATCGTGATATCGAAATAATGCTTTGGAGCTCCGGGACTGGCATTTATTCAAAGAGCGGAATCGACGAAATTTTACCATTTGCAACAATCGAGTGTCCATCGCCGGCGCCTTATTGCTCAGCCAAAGCTACATCGCCTATCACCTTGTCCTTCACCTGATGGGCCTCTCACGCCCTCCACTCTCAAGACAGACGGCCTGACGCTTCCGAGCGACCATTCTTAAATCATTCCAACGCAGCCCACTAACTCACACGATGACCTCATCAACCCACCAAGAAAACAAGATCGTCCTCGTGATCGGGGCATCGTCGGGGATCGGCAAGGCTGCCGCCGAGGCACTCGCCCAGCGTGGTTATCGTGTCTACGGCACCAGCCGCGACGCGTCGCGTATTGACGCTCCGGGAGTTACAGGCGTGTCGCTCGAAACCGGCAATGACGCGTCAGTTCGGCAGGCTGTGCAAACCGTTCTTGACGCTGAAGGCCGGCTCGACGCTGTGTTTTATGCAGCTGGCTTCTACACCGCTGGAGCCATCGAAGAGACCACGCCAGAGCAGGTCCACGACCAACTCGACGCCTACTTCGTCGGTGCCCACCGCGTGACCCGTGCCGTGCTCCCGCATTTCAGAAAGGCCAGGTCCGGTCGGCTTTTATATATGAGCTCCAGCGCAGGGGATTCCAGTCTTCCTTACCATACGATCTATTCGGCCAGCAAAGCGGCGCTTCAGGCCTACTGTGACGGCCTGCGCTACGAGGTCGAGCCGCTCGGCATCCAAGTGTCCTACGTGCATGCCGGTGGGGTCAAGACCGGTGCCAAGGCCAGCTTCCGGGCCGCCGCCGAGCCCCTCGAAGCCTACGACGCCCCGCGCGACCGAGCGATCGCTGCGTTTCATCGCCTGCAGGAACAGGGTCCCGTGCCCCATGCCGTTGGCAGCGCCGTCGCCAATGCCATCGCCGCACGGCGGATGAAGCCTGTGATCCTCGTTGATGCGTTCTCCAAACTGATGCCGATGCTCAAGCTCCTCCTGCCTGCCTCGGTCTTCCGCTCCCAAGTCCTCAAGTCAATGGGGCCGTAAGCCTCTGATCCGCCACCGCATCGCCTCACAACAACCGAGGAAGATTTAACCACAAATCTGCAGTTTGCTGAAGAATAACGGCGAATGATTTCAAGAAATCAGAATAATCTGTTCATCTGCCGTGTGGGCTCTAAAAAAGAACGGGTATGCCAGCAACTCCTCTTACCGGTCATGACAAACCTGGAGACCCATGCACGATTGTGATTTTTGGGGCCTCCGGTGATCTCACCAAACGCAAACTGCTCCCTGCGCTTTATAACCTCAAAGTCCTGAAGCTCCTGCCTGCAAATTTTTCTGTCATCGGAGTGGCAGTGTCAGATGGCAATGATGAATCGTTTCGTGAAAAACTGGGGGAAGATATCCAACAATTTGCAACACGGCCCGTGGACAAGGACGAGTGGGCCGATTTTGAGCAGCGGTGCCAATACATCCAGGGCGATTTTAACAACCCGGAGACCTTCAAAAATCTCTCGGCAAAAATCACGGAGGCTCAAAAGACCTGGAACCTTCCCGGCAATGTGCTCTTTTATCTTGCGATCTCGCCCTCCTTTTTTGCCAAGGTCGTCGAGAAGCTGTGTGAGGCCGGGTTGACCAAAGAGGCTCCCGAAGCCTGGAGGCGGGTGATTATTGAAAAACCGTTCGGCCATGACCTTGCAAGTGCCCGCGCGCTCAATGCTGACATCACTTGCCATATCGCCGAATCGCAAATTTATCGGATCGATCACTATCTTGGTAAGGAGACCGTGCAAAACATCATGGTCTTCCGGTTTGGCAACTCGGTGTTTGAGCCCATTTGGAATCGCCGGTATATCGAATATGTCCAGATCACCGTGGCCGAAGAGCTGGGGGTTGAACTCCGGGGCGGCTACTACGACAAATCCGGGGTTCTGCGGGACATGGTCCAAAATCACATCCTTTCTGTTTTGTCCCTGATCGCGATGGAGCCACCGAGTTCGATCAGCGGTGACGCCGTCCGAAACGAAAAGGTCAAAGTCCTTGAAGCAATCCGGCCGATGGAGCCCGAAGAGGTGATTTCAAATACGGTCCGGGGTCAATACGGAGCCGGGCTGATCGGCGGCAAATCCGTGGCGGCTTACCGCACCGAACCTGATGTGGATCCCGCATCCAACACCGAAACGTTCGTGGCGATGAAGCTCGAGGTCGACAATTGGCGCTGGGCAGAGGTTCCTTTTTATATTCGTTCGGGAAAACGTCTTGCGGCGCATACCACGCAAGTTGTGATCGGATTCCGTCGGGCCCCCCTTCTGCTCTTCGGGACCGACGTTCATTCCTCTCATTCTCCCAATCGGCTGACCCTGCACATCCAACCCGATGAAGGCATCACACTCGATATTCACGCCAAACGACCTGGCCCAAGCATCAACATCGCCGATGTGCCCTTGGATTTTTCTTACTCTGACTTTGGCGAGGGCATGGCGGCCACAGGGTACGAAACTCTGCTCTATGACTGCATGACCGGCGACACCACGCTGTTTCATCGTTATGACAGTGTGGACGCTTCCTGGCGGATCGTGAATCCCATCCTGGATGTTTGGGGTGCTCTGAAGGCCCGGGATTTCCCGAATTATGATGCCGGCACCTGGGGTCCCGCTTCTTCCGATCACCTGATCGAAAAGGGCGGCCACAACTGGCATTTCTACAAGCTCAAGGGCTGAGATCTACCGAGACTGGTTCATGCCCGAGAAGCCTTCCCATCTGCTTGCCGGCGATATCGGTGGCACCAAATCCAATATCGCCATTTTTGCCGTCAAAGGTGACCGCTTGATTCTCGAGCGCAATGAACGCTTTCCGAGTACAGATTTTGCCGGGCTGAACGCCATCTTGCGGGAATTTCTCAAAGCCGGGCCGGCGGTTCCCATGCTTGCGGCAGGATTTGGAGTTCCCGGGGTTGTGAAAGATGGCCAGGCCAAACCCACGAATCTCACGTGGGGGGTGGACGCCAAAGCGATCTCCAAAGAATTCGGAATTCCCTTTGTGGGGCTCTTGAATGACCTGGCGGCCAATGCCTATGGAATCTCCCAACTTCAACCAAAAGATTTTGTCATCCTCCAGCCAGGAGCCCCCGGAGCCATTGGGAACCGATGCATCATTTCGCCGGGAACAGGGCTAGGTCAGGCGGGGCTCTTCTGGGACGGTCACCACCATCGCGTTTGGGCCAATGAGGGAGGGCATGCTGATTTTGCACCAAGGAATGAACTTGAAATCGCACTCCTGGAGTACCTGATCAAACGCTACGGCCATGTGAGTTCCGAGCGAGTTGTTTCAGGAATGGGGATCGAAAATATTTACGAATTCTTGCGTGATACCGGTCGGGGAACCGAGCTTCAGGCCGTGGCAGAAGCCATGCGCACAGAAAGCGCGGGAGAGGTCATTTCTCATTTTGCCGACTCAGGAAAATGTCCAATGTGCGTGCAGACCATCGAAATATTTTTGGGCTGTTTTGGTGCGGAGGCCGGAAACGCTGCCCTGAAGGCCATGGCGGTCGGAGGGGTCTTTCTTGGGGGAGGCATTCCGGCAAAAATGCTGCAACATCTTCGCGGCACTGGTTTCCTTCATGCCTTTAATGGCAAAGGAAGACTATCTGACCTCATGCAATCCATGCCTGTAAAAGTGGTTTTAAACGATGATGCCGCGTTGCTGGGAGCTGCGCGGTATGCCTTTGAATTACCAACGTACGAGCCGTTGCATCATTAACCCAGAAATTGATGACAAAGCTGCCTCCATTTTTTCCGTCCTGCGTGCTTGCGGTGGCAAGTCTCCTGATTACTGGCTGCATCACCCCTCCCTCCGCACCACGCCTCAAACCTTCCTCAGAAAAAAGCAAACTCGATACCGGCCCGTTCTGGTGGGGAGTGGCCTCCAGTCCCTTCCAAAACGAAGATCGAGCAGAAAAGCCCGGCACTCCGAATTATTTTCAGACGGACTGGGATCTGTTTGCAGAGCAAGGCCGCGTGCCACCCAAAGGGGATGATGCTGTTTTCAGCTGGAGCAACTTCGATAAGGATATTGAGGCCCTGAAGGCCATTGGCGTCAACCATTACCGTTTTGGGATTGAGTGGGCCAGAGTGGAACCACAGCCGGGGCGCTACAACGAGGTGGCCATCCGCCGGTATGTGGAGATGGCCAAAAAGCTGCGAAACGTCGGCATTGAGCCAGTTGTCACACTCTGGCACTTCACCATGCCATCCTGGCTTGTCACAACGGGAAAACCCGGTCAATCACGCTGGCTTCACCCGCTTTTCAAAGAGCGCTGGAGCGCCTATGTGGACAAAATGTCCAACGCGCTTGCGCCCCAAGTTCGAACCTTCGTTCCCCAGAACGAACCTAATGGAGATCTCGCGCTCGGCTACCTTGGCTCGGTCTGGCCACCGGGAATGTTTCTGGATTTCGGAAAATACAATGCGGCCATGGACGTCAGTGTGTGGGCCTTTCGCGATGCCGCCACCCGCATCCGGCAAAACCGAAAGGATGCGATCGTGATGACCGTACAGGCCCTCCCCTATTGGCAAAGGACACCATGGGATCCGACGCAGGCTTATTACAACTACATGCAGCGAATCAACCTCACCCATCTGGACCGCACCTTTGATGTCTGCGATCTGATCGGCTTCAACTATTATTACACAGAATATGCGGACTTCACGGCCCTCCTGGCCCTTAAAGTCCGCAGGGGGCATAACTACAGCCTCCTCGGCTGGGTCATTCAGCCAAGATCGCTGTACAAACAAATCAAGGCCGTCGCCAAGAGGTACAACAAACCCATCGTGATATCTGAAAATGGCATTGCCACGGTGATAGACATCAAGCGGGTGCGTTATCTCTTTAATCACATGCTTGAAGTCAAGGAAGCCATAGCCGATGGCATCGATGTCCGCGGATACTTCGTATGGACCTTGGTGGATAATTACGAATGGCATCATGGCTACAAGGCCCCTTTCGGGATGTCGAAGATGGACCCTTCAACAAAGAAGCGGCTCTTTCGACCCTCTGCGCTGTTTTATAAAGGCCTCATCGGCAGCTCGGAGGATTCCGAGATGCTTGATCAAATGTCAACGACCCCCGAACTTCCCCCTGGATTTATCGAAAGATAGAAACCCTTATGATTAGTGAAGACGCTCTAAAACAAGCCCTGCAGACGGTCAAGTATCCCGGATTTTCCAGAGACATTGTGTCTTTCGGTTTGGTGAAAGAAATCATCAATGAGGTTTCGGGAGTGAGGGTCAAGATGACGCTCACCACCTCGGAACCTGCCATTGCGGCCCGCATCCGCGAGGAAAGCATTGCCGCCCTCAAATCCGCAGGAGCCCAGGGTTCCATTGAGGTCCTGATTGATATCCAGGCTCCGGCCCAGGCCGCAGGGGTCCCCGGCCCTCAAGGCATCGATGGGGTGCGTCATATCATTGCCGTGGCCAGCGGAAAGGGCGGTGTGGGCAAATCCACCGTGGCCGCAAACCTGGCCCTCGCGTTGTCCTCGCAAGGTCTCAAAGTCGGTCTCTGCGACTGCGATCTCTACGGCCCAAGCATTGCCCTCATGTTTGGATGCAATGAACGTCCCACCGCTGACGAAAATGATCACATCATCCCCATCGAACGGGATGGTCTGAAGCTTATGTCCATGGGCTTTTTGTTGGATGATGGCGCACCAGCGGTTTTGCGAGGCCCCATGGTCACCCGCTACACCCAGCAGTTTCTCCGTCAGGTCGCATGGAAACCCCTTGATGTGCTGATTCTTGACCTCCCACCGGGAACCGGAGACATCCAGCTCACGATTGTTCAGACGGTGGCGCTCACCGGAGCCATCATCGTCACAACACCCCAGGAAGTCGCTCTCATTGATGCGCGCAAAGCCGCTTCCATGTTTGAAAAAACCAATGTGCCGGTTCTCGGAATTGTTGAAAACATGAGCCACTTTGTGAGTCCGAGTGATGGGGTCCGCTATGACATCTTTGGCACCGGCGGCGGAGCGCGCGAGGCGGCCCGGCTTGGCACTTCGCTGCTGGGCGAAATCCCCATTGAAATTGCTGTCCGCGAGGGAGGAGACCTGGGGACTCCCATTGTGATTTCATTTCCTCAAAGCGCCTCCGCGACGGCCTTCAAAACCATTGCCTCAAAAATATCCACTCATCTCGGAGTGAAGTAATTAACATCCCATCGCCTGCAAGGAGCGTTTCATCTTTGTGAACCAAATTGATGCTCTCGATGGTGCCCTTGCGGCGGATGCTCTATCAATGCCGGTTCATTGGTATTATGACCTCCGCTCGCGCGATCGGGACTACGGATACGTCACACAATACATGGCACCAAAAGCCCTCCATCCTGACAGCATTCTTTGGAGGTCACGCCATGAACCCGCAGGCCCGGCCGCTGAAATTCTCCACAACCAGGCGAAATATTGGGGGAGACGGGGTGTTCATTATCATCAGCACCTCCAGGCTGGCGAAAACACGCTCAATTTTCAGCTGGCACGCCGTCTGTATGATTTGGTGGCCACTGCGGGGTCTTACGACAGGGAAGCATGGACCTCGCTGTATGTGGACTTTTTGCAAACCCCGGGAAACCACCGCGACACCTACATCGAAGAATATCATCGGGCATTTTTTAACAATCTAGCCCGAGGAAAAAAACCTTCCCAATGCGGCGTTTCCGATATCCACATCGGGGGTCTTGCTTCTGTGCCAGCGCTTTTTGCAGCATTGGGAGGAAAAGACGTGGCGAGGCTCCGGGAGGCCGTGCAGTTGCATGTGTCCCTCACCCACAAGGACACGGGAGTCCTTGAAGCCGCTGATTGCCTTGCCCGAATGCTTGCTGCCATCCAAAACGGTGGCAGCATCCGGGCTGTCATCGAATCGGAATCCGACGGCAAGATCTCCATTCGCAAGTTTGAATCATGGCGCAATGACGCGGACTTCGAAACGATCGGCCGCCGCCTCAGCCCGGCTTGTTATATCGCAGACGCTTTTCCAGCAGCCCTCTACCTGGCTTGGAAATACCATGATGATTTTGCCGGGGGAATTGTTGCGAACACCAATGTTGGCGGAGACAATTGTCATCGAGGGGCCGTGACGGGCTCGCTCCTGGGGCTCGCCAACGGGGTGCCCTCAGAGTATTCACGGATCGCGAGCGTTACTTGTTGAATTCCTCCAGAGCCTTCTTGTCTCTCTTCGCCATGACGGAGGCAATGATGATGCAGATTTCGTAGAGAAGGTACATGGGGCCGCCCATGAGGAAGAGGGTGAGGATGTCGGAGGTGGGGGTGATGATGGCAGCAACGATGAAGATGACGATGAGGGCGAAGGTCCGTGTGCGTTTGAGCGTTGCGGCGTCGAGGATGCCAAGTTTGACGAGCACAAGCACCACAAGCGGCAGTTCAAAGGCCAGGCCGAAAGCAATGATGATTTGGGTGGTGAAGGAATAATATTCCCGGACCGTCCACGTCGGTTGCCAATTCATGGCTTGAGCATCGGCGAAAAAGAAAGCCAGAGCTTGGGGAAGGACCACGGCGTAGCAGAAAACCACACCAATCAGGAAGAGCCCGAAGCCCGCCATGGAGGCAGGCAGCAGCACCCGTTTTTCCTCAGGCCGGAGAGCGGGCAAAATAAACTCTGCCAGGAAGTAGAGGATGAACGGAAAGGCCAGAATGATGCCTCCGTAGAAGGCGAGTTCCAGCGAGATGGTAAAAGAATCGGTGACGCCGAGGGATTGCAAGTTGGCCGCACGTTCCGGAGCCACGGTTGCCAGCGGATGCTGCACAATGCCAGCGAGGGTGGAACGAAAGGCAAAACAAAGGGTCATCGTAATAGCGATAGCTATCGCAATTTTGATGAGCAGCCCCCGCAGGTCTTCCAGGTGCTCAAGGAACGGCTTGGGCTCGTCAGCAGCTTCCCGAAATTCAAACAATCGGTGCAAGTTCATGGCGTCAAGAGACCTTTCGCAACAAGCCTCGCGTAGGCAGAGAGAGTGTTGGCATCCGAAATTTCGCCATCACAAATCATGCGGGTCAGTTCCGTTGCGGCCACGGGCAAAACCTCGCTGATGGCCTCATGGTGATCCTTTTTGAAAGCTTCGGTGGTGGGTTCACAGTCCGTCGCAAGGAAGAGTTCGCAGACCTCATCGGTAAAACCCACCGACGAATAAAAATGCCCCAACGGAACCAGTTCTCCGACGCAGATGAGCGCGGCCTCTTCGCCCAGTTCCCGGAGGGCGGTTTGTTGGACGGTTTCTCCATTGGCATCGACCTGACCGGCGGGAAATTCCCATGTCAGCAATTGGACGGCTGGCCGCTCCTGTCGGATCAACACATAACGGCCATCACGAAGCCGGGGCGCAACAACCGTGGCCCTTGGGCGACGGACGACATACCAATCAACCCCCGTGGGACGCGAGGGCGTGGCCACGGTTTCTTTATCGACTTGAAGGTGGGGTGTCTTACAAATTTCCACGTGCTCCAGTGTGGCCCACGCGGGATCCAATTTTTGCTGACTCATTCAGAAAGGTACTGTCGCCAATAGGAGAGACGGTCGGCGACATGGGTTTTGGAGGGGGCTCCCTCTGTCTTTCGGGCTTCAATGGCCAGGTCTAAATCAAAGGTGTTTTTTACGACCCCAGAAGTTAGCAAGGGAGAGGCCGCCAGGAATTCGTCAGATGACAAGCCATTCAAACCCACGCCTTGAGACGCTGCGGCCGCCACCAGTTTGCCAATAATTTCATGAGCCTGACGGAATGGCACCCCGCCCAAAACCAAGGCATCAGCAAGATCCGTGGCCAGCAAAGCAGGGTCAGAGGCAGCATCCCGTGCACTGGCTTCGTTGAAGCTGGCCCCATCCAGCATCTCGGCAAAGATCTCAAGGGCCGCCCGTGAGGTGTCAAAGGAATCAAAAACCGCCTCCTTGTCTTCCTGCATGTCCCGGTTGTAAGTGAGTGGGAGACCTTTCATGAGTGTCAGCAACGTCACCAAGTTCCCGTAGAGGCGTCCAGTCTTGCCGCGGGTGAGTTCGGCAATGTCCGGGTTTTTTTTCTGAGGCATCAGGCTCGATCCGGTCGTGTGACGGTCACTCAGCTTGATAAACGAATACTCCGAAGTGGCCCAGATGATGATATCCTCGCTCAATCGCGAAAGGTGCATCCCAAGGATCGCGAGGGAGGAAACCGCCTCAATTGCAAAATCCCGATCTGAAACCGCGTCCATGCTGTTTTGGGAAACTTTGGAAAACCCCAATTCGGCGGCAATGGCCAAACGGTCGAGTGTGATCGTGGATCCTGCGATGGCACCGGAGCCAAGCGGCATCACATCCAACCGTGTCAAACCGTCCCTGAGCCGCGAAGCGTCGCGATCCAACATCTCGACGTAGGCCAGCAAATGATGCGCGAAAAGCACCGGCTGGGCACGTTGGAGGTGAGTGTAACCGGGCATGACCGCATTGGCATGGCGTTCTCCGAGAGCCACCAGGGACCGTTGCAGTCCGCGAAGAGCCCCAAGAAGCCCCTCCGTTTCCTCCCGAATCCAGAGGCGCAGATCAAGGGCCACCTGGTCATTCCGGCTCCGCGCCGTGTGAAGCTTGGCACCCGTCGCTCCGATTTTTTTGGTCAGAGCCGATTCGATGTTCATGTGCACATCCTCCAACTCGGGATCAAAAATAAAGGTCCCCTCCCCAATGGCTTCACCAATTTCCTTCAATCCGGATTCGATCTGGGCAAACTCATCGGCCGTTAAGATTCCCGCCACCGAGAGGGCCCGGGCATGGGCGATACTCCCCCGGATGTCCTGATGATAGAGCCGCCAATCCGTGGTGACGGATTCCCCATAGGCTTTTAAAAGGCTTGATGGTTCCTGAGCGAAGCGTCCCTTCCACATGTCAAAAAATAAGAATAACGGTTTTCACGGAGAGGCTTCGAATGTCAGGAATCGGTGCGATGTCCACAATGGCCCTTAAGTTTGAGTTCGTCACAGTGTCCCTCAATTTTGATCATTTTGTTTGCGGGTGAAAATCCGAGTCGACGGGTGATGCAATTTTCAAGCAGCTCAATATTCGTGTCCTCAAATTCAATGATTTTGTTGCAATCCACACAGATGAGGTGGTTGTGAGTGGGGTGGTCGATAAAGTTGGGATCGTAAACCTTGGTGTCCGTGCCGAGTTCCAACTCACGCAGCAACCCACTCTCCACAAGCAGGGGAAGCGTCCGATAAACAGTGGCCCTTGAAACAGACTTGTCGATTTCTCGCGCGCGGTTAAGCAGTTCCTCCGCAGTGAAATGGTCGGTCGTTCCGAACGCGGCCTGAATGATCGCTTCACGTTGGTTCGTGCGGCGAAAGCCTTTGGTGGCGAGAAATTCCTGAAGGCTCTCGCGCACACGGTGTAAAAGATCCGATTCCATTTCACTTGGAGGATAATCCGCGCCCCATGGGAGTCAAGGCACCGGTGGAGGGGCATTCCAATTTGACTCACCCAGGAACGCACTTTCGCTTGGTTTGTTGAGATCCCTCGCTAGATTGATTTCACAACGATGAGCGAGAAATTTGAGAAGGGGAAACCGCTGGCGAAATTACATCTGGGGGAGGAGGGATTCCAGCGGGCCAGGGAAGCCGCTCCCGAACTAACCCAGTTGGTGGTCGAACATGGCTTTGCTGACATGTATACCAACGACGCCTTGGACCAGCGGGCCAGAAAAATTGCCACGCTCGCTTCGCTGATCACCTCGGCCAGCCTGCCTCAACTTGAATGGCATATTCGCGGTGCCCTCGTGAACGACCTGCTAAAACCCGCCGAGATTCAGGCGATCATCGTTCAAATGACCATCTACATTGGGTATCCCGCTGCGTACAACGCCATGGGAGTCGCGAAGCGTGTCTTTGCCGAGTTCGAATCCTGAGGAACCCGGGATCGGGACAAGAAAGTGCCGCCCGTGTTGGCGGGCTTGGGAGCATGAAAATCAATAGGTTGTGGTTTATGTGACAGCAAAAGCTCTATATGTAGTGGTTTTTGCTTGCACAGGGGGACTTGCGACCACAAGATTGAATTTCACTCACCTGCCCCATTTATGTATCTTCAATCCCTCGAAATGATCGGCTTCAAGTCGTTCGCCAACCGGACGATTCTCAATTTTCACCGGGGAGTGACAGCGGTGGTCGGCCCGAATGGTTGCGGAAAGTCGAACGTTTTGGATGCCATGCGCTGGGTTTTGGGGGAGCAATCCGCGAAAGCCCTCCGGGGCGGTGAGATGGCTGACGTCATCTTTGGTGGCACAGACAGTCGGGGAGCTTTGGGAATGGCGGAGGTTTCCTTGACGTTTTCGGAGTGTGAGAAAGAGCTGGGCGTGGAATGGAATGAGGTTCGAATCACACGCCGCGTCCACCGGGACGGCAAGAGCGAATACTTTCTCAACAAATCCGCGTGCCGGTTGAAGGATATTCATGAGCTTTTTATGGATACCGGCGTGGGTCGCAGTGCCTACTCCATCATGGAGCAAGGCAAAATTGACCTCATCCTGAGCAGTCGGCCGGAAGACCGCCGCGCCATTTTTGAAGAAGCCGCCGGCATCACGAAGTACAAAGCCCAGAAGAAAGAGGCTCTCCGGAAGCTTGAATACACGGAAGCGAATCTCCTGCGGGTCCAGGATATCATCAAGGAGGTTCGTCGTCAGATCGGATCGCTTCAGCGCCAGGCCGCCAAAGCGCGCCGTTATCAGGGGATCATGCAAGATCTTCGCACGTTCGACACCCATCTTTCCCACAAAAATTATGGGGAATTGCGCGGGGAGTTGGAATCCATCCGGACGGAGCTGCATGGGATTGAAGACGTGCGTTCCATTCATGACCGCGAGATCGGCCAGCAGGAGACGGA
>JBGTAR010000258.1:0-8491 GCA_041749815.1 Terrimicrobiaceae bacterium | reverse complement strand
CGGTCCATCACAAGGGCCATTGCCATGGCCAATTTTCGGTGTTCCTGGCGCAGTTCCATCGAAACCGGCAGGAGAGCATCAATCGGGGATTCAAAATACCCGCCAGATCCAAAGCTCTTGCGGCCTCCGGCCATCAACAATCCACCGCCCTGCTCCCTGACAAAAAAATCCAGCGAAGCCAGAAATTCTGAGGGGAGTTCGTGTGCTGGCACATTGTTAATTATCACGACCCGCGGCCCGGTGAGGTATCCGGGGTGCAACACCCCAGGATCACTGATGGTCTCAACCGCCACCCCTGCAGATTTGAGAACCTCCGCCAACGGGTCGTCCGCATAGGCTGTGATCAGCAACACGGTACCAGAGCTTGCGACCTCCACCCAATGCCCAGCGGCGTTGTTTCCTGGGCGGGTATCTGCTTTTGGGAGAATACGAATTTCATATCGCCGTGAGCCTCCGTCCTCGAGGCGGCCGGAGAGCCGAATCGACCCCCGACCTCCACGAACTTCCACGCGCCCTCCCCCCACTTTTGTGTCATCGCACCGCACCTCAAAATCCACATCTCCATCTTTTGTTCCAAATACGTTTGCTTGAAGCAGGAAGCTTTGGCCGGGGGCGACACGAAGCGGAGCTTCAATCTCTCCGACGCGGTAGTCGTCACCGGCGGGAGGAGGAAAAAATCGGACATCCATCGGTGTGTCATTGCTGCGAAGAACGCTGTCAAGCCCGCTGAGATCCTCGGTGCTGTAGCCGTCGGTAAGAGCCAGGATTTTGGTTTGCCTCAATTTATCCCGCTGGGACAGAGCAAACCCCACGGCGAGCCGCAGCGCAGAGCTTCCTGTGGATGGCTCAAAGGCGGTCCCGGGCTCTCGAAGAACAGGAGACTCGGCAAAATCCACAAAAAAGAGACGGTCAGCCGATTTTCGGGCTCTTTCAAGGATGGCTTCTGATTCCGGGCCGGAAGTGGCAAGCGCGTCGGCGGCAGAATCCGATCGGTCCATCAGAACCCAGAGATCCGTGCCTGAAGAGGAAATCTGAAGCTGGGGGTCTGCCAACCAAAAAACCCCCAGGGCGAGACAGATTGTCCGCAGCGGCGAGAGAATGGCCAACCGGGGGATCCTCCATGCCAGCAGCGCCAAAACCAGAAAGAGCAGCAACCACTGCGGTTCGGCAAGTCGGAACATCGGGTTATTCGTAGCGCAAAGCCGAGATCGGTTCCAGCCTGGAAGCCCGCAAGGCTGGATACAAACCGGAGACGACTCCGGCCACCACAGCAAAGGCCACACTCAGAATGATGGATGAGGCTTCAATGACAGGAATGTTGTCCGAGGGGGCGACCCGGACCAGGACTTCAATGAGGCCAACACCGGCCACGATCCCCATCAAACCGCCGATGAGGGCGATGGAGATGCTTTCCACCAGGATTTGAAAAAAGATATCGGATCCCCGGGCACCGACCGCCATCCGGATTCCGATTTCCCGCACCCGTTCAGTGATGCTGGCCAACATGATATTCGTGATGCCGATACCGCCCACAATCAGACTGATTGCGGCAATCAGCCCACCGCTAAGCCGGGTGGCCGCAATGCTGGATTCCATGCGGTCAAACCATTCTTCCCGGGTATCCAAATCAAAATCATCCACACCCCGGTGAGTCACGGCCAAAGCGCTCCGCACTTGATTCAGGCTTTCTTGGAAATGCCCCAAGTCGCCCACTCTCAGGGTTAATGTGTCCAAACGAACGGACTCCATCGCATCCAGGGGGAACAACCCGGCTTTGAATTCATGAAACATCGTGCTCAGCGGAATCAGGATTGATTCGTTTTTCCGGCGGAAGGGATCCCAACGTCCCGATCTGCGGCCACTTTGCTGGGGCCTTGCACGTTCCGATGGATTTTTTGCCTCATTGATCTCGCGTTTGCGCCTTTCCTCATCCCTTTCATAACGCTTGAGCACTCCAACCACAAGAAAGGGAGACTCATTCACAAGCAGCATTTGTCCCAAAACATCCTCGGGATTTTTGCCGGGGAAGAACGTTGAGAGGATCGTGTAGCCGATGACAACTGCTTTGGAGGCCCGTTCCACATCCAGGGCCGAGATGAAGCGACCGGCTTCCATTTCATGTTTTCCAATAATGGCATGATCCGGCCACACACCGATCACGAGCTTGCGGTCGGTTTCAGAAATCGTGCTGATCGAGGCTCCCTGGTTCATCTCCGGCGAGATATGGGAGATGAGCGGGACTGCCTCCTGGAGGATCCTCGCGTCCATGAGAGTCCTTCCAGGAGAGAGATTCCAAAATTCAATGTTTTCACCCGAGATTTCCTTGTTCACCACACTCACATATTCCAGCCCGCCCATCTGCTGCATAAACGTTCGTGTTCCAATCTCAATGCCAGCCGTGAGGGCCATCGTCGCAATCAGGCTGCTCACACCCAATACAATCCCAAGCATGGACAGAAAGCTTCGAAATTTATGCGAGGCAATTTCGCGCAGGGCGGTTTCGAGCAGTAGAAGCGGCCTCATGGCGCGTATTCCCGGCTGATCTTGCCGTCCTTGATTTCAATGACGCGGCGAGCCACGGCAGCAACATCGGAGTCATGGGTTACCAGCACCACCGTGCGTCCCTCCTTGTGCAACTCATGAAACATCCCCAACACAATTTCCCCGGTCGTCGAGTCGAGGTTTCCAGTGGGTTCGTCTCCGAAGAGAATTTTCGGGTTGTTAACAAGGGCTCGTGCGATGGCGACCCTCTGACACTGGCCTCCACTGAGTTGGGGGGGGCGGTTCCGCAGGCGATCCCCGAGACCGACCGATTGGGCGACTTTGGTCGCACGTTCCCGGCGCTCTCGTCCGGACATCCCCGAGTAAACGAGCGGGAGTTCGACATTCCCAATCACATCCAGCCTTGGGAGGAGGTTGAAAGATTGAAAAACAAACCCAATTTCGCGATTGCGGGTTACTGCAAGGGTATCTGCTCCAGCGCGGCTGAGGTCTTTTCCACAGATTTCCATCCGACCTGACGTCGGGGTGTCAAGGCAACCGAGGAGGTGCATGAGCGTGGATTTACCGCTTCCGCTGGGTCCGATGATGGCAACAAATTCCCCTTCTTCGATAGTGAGGCTCACTCCGGCAAGGGCTTGGATTTCCTGGTCGCCAACTCGATAAACCTTCGTGACTTCCTCCAAGACCGCGACTTTCATACGTTCAGAACCCAAAAATCAGGATTTCCCCTCGGTCTGCTCGGGCTCGGCAAGGAGAATTTCTTCGCCCTCTTCCAACCCAGCCCGAATCTCAGCAAATCCCAAATCCGTGATGCCGACCTCAACTGTGCGTTTTTCCGTGTTGCCGCCCTTGCGCACGTAAACGACTGATCGTTTTTGCTCTTTGAAGATGGCTGAGACGGGGACAGAGACAGCGCCGGGAGCCTTTTGGACCATTGCCGTCATACTGACAGACATTCCTGGCTTCAACTGTCCATCGTTGTTCTCAATCACGGCCTGAACCTGAAAGCCCTTGATATTGTTTTTTACGGTGGCGACGGGTGCGATAAATTCCACCGTGGCGCGGATTGATCCGTCTTGGGCACCGACGGCATTCACGATGATTTCCTGGCCTTTTTTGAGCATGGGCGCATCCACCTGGTTGACATGTGAATCGATGAGCAAGCGGGAGAGATCGGCAAAATTGACCAGCACCGTGCCGGCATTCACGCTGGCGGCTGCAACAACGACTTGACCCTCGTTGACCAGAACATCCAGCACGGTCCCATCAGCCGGAGCGTCGATGCGGGTTTTGCGGAGACGGTCTTCGACGGACTGGAGGCGGGAGCGGGATTTTTCCAGTGTGTTCTGCGAGATGGCCAAATCGGCTTGGAGGTTATCGAAGATTTCTTTGCTGATCAATTTTTCTTCATAGAGCGATTTTGCCCGTTCAAAGTTGCCGCGGTTTTTATCAACGGCGAGTTGAGCCCCTTTGATTTCGGTTTCCGCCGCTGCTTTTTCCGTGAGAAGGTCGGTGTCATCAATCGTGGCAATTGGTGCTCCGGCCGCAAGATACTCACCGGTGAGAGCGTGAAGCTTTTTAACTTTTCCTCCAACCTCGGACTTCACTTCAAACTTGAAGGCGGGAACAACCTCCCCTGTGAGGAGAAGTGTGTGCTCGATGTCCCGCCGTTCCGCTGATGTCACCAGTTCAGAATCCTTCTCGGAGGAGGTTTTTCCATCACTCGGCAAGAGGAGCTTAAATCCTGCAAAGCCGATGGCTGCGAGGACAAGAATGATGAGAAATGGACGCAGGAGCTTCAAAACTGAGGTTTGGAGGAGGTGATCAGGGCGCTGGTGAGTGAATACGAGTGGATGCAATTTTTGCCGCCGATGGGGCCGATTTCGCCATTGCAGAAAAACCCGGAGCTTGGGTGGGCACCGAGGAGATTTTGAATCGCCTTGGTGTCATGGCTCGCACCTCCAAACAAAGATTTGCCGCGGCCCGTGCAGGCAAACACGAGGGAGGCTATGGGTGTTCCCCATTCCGCGGATGTGTGTTTGAGGACTCCGGTGAGGTCGGTGTCGGCCGACGTGGCATCGCGCAGTTGATACTGGAGGGTCTGCCCCACGCGGGGTATTCCACCAATCACAACTGCACCAGAAGATGGGTCAGCGCCGAGGATGTTCCGAACAAGGAAATCCCCAGGTCGAAATTCTTCAACATATTCGGTACCTGCCAACCCGGCAAAAAGGTTGCCGCGGGCCGTGGCTTTCTCTTTTTCCGAAAGAGTCTCAAAAGCGGACTCCAAGGCCTCGTAAGCCGGACGTGACCCCAGCGAATAAACGATATTGTTTTCCGCACGAGTGACGGTGAGAGGTTCCCCAATTGGTCGGCAGCCCTGGCTCAGGATAGGGACGAATCTGGCAGCACCACCAATCCCCAAGGCCACACAATCCGTGGTTTTGCCATTCAGGAAAACAACAACATCATCCTCTTTGGGACCCCCGCTGGCGAGCCCTCCCACAACCGGCGCTCCTCCGCCCGCAGGCGTCCATTTTGACAACCACGACTCTGTGTCAAAACTGAAAGGATTCGTTAGCGCGACCCAGCCATGAATCGATGATTCTTGCGGGGCTGCCGTGTCGGCAGTCAGGACTCCCGCATTTTCTTCTGAAATTTCCACGACTGGAAAAAGCGCATCTTCAGCGGAGATCGCAAGGACTGAGAACCCCGGAACAGCTTCACTTTCGATTTCTCCCCCGATCAAGCCCGATGCGGTGCAGCCAAGAACATTGATGGCATGGCCGTCCACACGCAGGATTTCACAAAAATCGTTGAGGTGAGGGATATAGTCCGGGCTGCAAAATGCAAAGGCCGCATGGGCGGTTTCTCCAAGGGAAGCCCGAAGCTCCTTTGCTGCCGACGCCGTTTGCTCTTCAGAGAATATTCCTGTGCGTATCGAGGTTGCAGCTTTCATGGTCTTATTCCATCTTGTCCGTCATCCGCCCTCTGTCAACTGGGTGTTGCACAAAGCAGTCAAAAGTTTCCTGTTTTTTGTCATAAACTCCACTTCAGAGTCCATTTTTGTGAAGGAAAACATGGAAACCGTTGGCATCCTCCCTATCCTTGAACAGATGCGTGTGTTGCTCGTGGATGGTCATTATTATTTGTATCGTTCGTTTTTTGCCATCCGGGAGCTTACCAACTCGCGAGGCGAGCCAACCAATGCGATCTTCGGATTTTCGAAAGCCCTTCGCAAAATGTTGGCTGATCTTCAACCGGATTTCGCCGCAGTGATCTGGGATTGCGGATTGCCAGAGCGGAGAACAATCCTCCAGCCCGAATACAAGCAAAACCGGACAGCCATGCCGGATGAGATGCGTCCGCAAGAGGACTGGCTCCAAACCCATGTCCCCCTCTTCGGGCCGGCAAGCCTCTTCCTTGAAAACACGGAGGCCGATGATTTGATTGCATCCTATGCCAGAGAGGCGGAACGACAGGGTATCGAGGCCATCATTGCGACGAATGACAAGGATATCCTTCAACTCGCCAATCAGAGCATCTCGATCTACTCGACGGCCAAGGCGGATATTGGCACGGAAAGCTTTGCCCTGCTGGGACCCCTCGAGGTCACAAAAAAATGGGGAGTCGAGCCCGCTCAAATCGGGGATGTCCTGGCCCTCACCGGGGATGCTTCGGACAACATCGCCGGTGTTGAAGGGGTGGGAGGAAAAACCGCGGCCAAGCTCATTCGGGCTTTTGGGAGCATTCCCACGCTACTTGCGGGTATTGATGCCGTCCAGCCCGAGAAGCTGAGGATCAAGCTGTCAGCAGCGAGGTCGAAGATTCTTGCCAACAGGGAAATGGTTTCCCTCGACGAGGATCTCCCACTTCCCATGCCTCTGAAGCAACTGCCAGTCAAACCCCGCTACGAGGAGTTGATCCCGGCGTTGCGGGCCTGCGAGTTTAAGTCTCTCCTCAAGGAAGTCGAGGCCGAGGCCTCCAGATCCCACCCCCCGCGTCAAGGGGACCTTTTTTCCAGCCTGTGATTAAAAAAGCGGAGCCATCCACCAAGCGAAACAAAAGCAGGCTCTTGCGCGCCTGACAAAAGCGGTTTATGGGTAACGCATGCTCGCGCAATTGGACGCGGTAACCAAACTGCTCAAAGACGGAGATCCTGACACGGTCCGCCTCGTTCGCGAGCAGTTGTTGCTTAGCGGAGAAGAAGATTTACGAGATCTTGAGGAACTAGCTCAAGATCATGACCATGACGTCTCCCGTCATGCCAAAGAGCTTCTCACAACCCTCCGTCACCGTGAAGTGGAGTTTGATTTTGAACTCTTCTGCCGGTTCTTCAACGATGCCTCAGACATTGAGCCCGCCATTTGGCACGCCACTCATGCCCTGCATCCGGATTTGGAAATCGAGTATTGTCTTACGAAAATCCAACACTGGGGCCGTCAGTTTTCCTTAAAAATCTCCCAAGCTGTGAGTAGCCGGGAGCGGGTCCTTGCGCTCGGCAACTTCATGGCAGATGCCCTCTGTTTTCGCGGAAATGCGGAGAATTATTATTGTGAGCGAAACTCCCTTCTGCCCTGTGTGGTGGAGACCCGCATGGGAATTCCGATCACTCTCACCATGTTGTATCGAATGGTGGCCCTTCGGGCCGGGATGATTGTGGATGGCATTAACCTTCCCGGTCATTTTCTCGCAAGGCACGAAGATGTGCTGTTTGATCCTTTTCACCGTGGTCGTATCATGACTCAGCAGGACTGTGAGGTAATCCTGCTTCGGCAGAAGCTTCGTCTCAAGCCCTGCCATCTCCTCCCTGCGACTCCGCGTCAGATCCTCACCAGGGTCCTCGCCAACTTACTTTATATTTATGACCTCACCGGCGAATGCGAACGTCACGCCAAGGTGAAGTGTTGGATCCATGCGCTTTGCCAGGATTAACAGCTTCTCAGTCCAAAGAACGGCGGCCCGCAAGGGCTCGCTGAAGGGTGAGGGGATCGGCATGGTCCAGCCCACCACCGGCAGGTAGTCCGTGGGCAATGCGAGTGACCGATATGCCCAGTGGTGCCAGGCACTCTGCCAGATAGTTCGTGGTGGCCTCTCCTTCCACATCGGCACTCAGGGCGAGGATCAATTCGGTGGGGCGTTCGGACTCCACTCTTCCAAGCAATTTGGAGATCGTCAAATCTTCCGGCCCAATGTGATCCAACGGCGAAAGCCGGCCTCCCAGAACATGGTAAAGGCCTGAGAATGACGACGTGCGCTCGATGGGAAGGACGTCGGTGGCATGCTCGACCACACAAATCTCGCGCCCCCTTCGCTCGGGAACCTCACAAATCTCGCAGAGATCCGAGGTGGCAAAAAATCCGCAGCGCTGACACGGTTGGATTTGCTCAGCGGCAGCAAGGAGGGCGCTTGCCAGGTCCTGGGGGCGGGCATCTTTGGATGATGACAGCCAGAGGGCAATTCGCTCGGCGCTTCGTGGGCCAATGCCCGGTAGTCGCCGCAATTCTTTTGAAAGCAGCCGAAACGGCTCCGGGTAATCTGCCGTCCTCATTTCAAACGTTCAACAGCCAAGCCTGCCCGCATGGGGTTCAAGCGGTCTCAAAAAGCAGCGATTGTTCCCTGTCGAGTTCGTCGGTGCCACGACGGGCGCTCTCCACACGACGAATGTAAAAATCCAGGGCAGCGTCGGGGATTCCCGTGATGCGGGCCTGCTGAAGTTCCTCGAGGGCCTTCTCCCATTTTTTCTCCCGAAAATAAAGCACGCCCCGCCAGAAGTGGTCGCGGCTGCGCTCGCGCTCAGCAGACAGCCCATTCTTGGGCGAGAGGATTTCATACAACTCAATCCGGCGGCGGTCGCCGACCCCTTTAAGCACTTCCATTGGCCGGGCCTCGAACGTTTCTGAAGCAAGGTCAAAAGTTTCCGGGCCAACGAGAATCCTTGATCCATACGTCCCGCAGGCAGTGCAGAGACGGCGTGCAAATTCAACCG
>JBGTAR010000257.1:0-2071 GCA_041749815.1 Terrimicrobiaceae bacterium | reverse complement strand
ACAGCCACTTTGGCCGGTCATCTCGGCATGGAAACCGCAGCTCTGGATCTGGCTTGGGGATAATATTTACGGCGACACCGCAGACATGACTCTGCTTAAAGCGAAATGGGACAAACAGAAAGCCGATCCGGGATATTCCGGTCTCCGCGAAATCACGAAAGTCATCGGCACCTGGGATGACCACGATTATGGCGTGAATGATGGCGGGAAGGATTTTCCAAAAAAAGCCGAATCCAAGGATCTCTTTCTGGAGTTTTTTGATGTGCCACAGGACGACCCCCGCTGGAATCAGGATGGAATCTATGCCACGCAGACCTTTGGAGAGCCAGGGCGGCAGGTTCGCGTCATTTTGCTGGATGTGCGCTCCCAACGCGACGCCCGCAAGACGGATGGCGATATTCTGGGCGAGGCCCAATGGAAATGGCTGGAGACCGTTCTCGCCGAAAGCCGCGCCGACATTCACATCTTTTGTTCGGGCTCGCAGATCCTTCCGTTCGAACATAAATACGAAAAGTGGGCTGACTACCCGGAATCACGACGGCGCTTGCTGGATCTTGCAGGGAGGCTCCCCGGCGTGATCTTCCTTTCCGTGGACCGTCACATCGCAGAAATCTCAAAGCTAGATTCCCCGGCGATTATCGAAGTCACCTCCAGCGGCCTCACTCACTTTTGGAAAAATTTTCCTGGTGAGACGAACAGCCTGCGTCAGGGAGAGGTCTTTGCTGATCTCAACTTTGGCACCATCGAGATCGATTGGGAGGCGCGCAAGGCCCAGATCGCAATCCGTGACGACAAGGGAGAAGCTGTGCGCGAAGCCGAGTTGGATTTTGGCGTCAAGGGTCCTGAATAAACGGAGTGAGGATCTGAGGGTGCCTCCCCGGCTGCAGGATCACCAAATATGGCATTCGACTCCCCAATCCATATATGGGCGGGCAAGGGACTGCCTCGCCCTACCTCAAAAACGACGGGCTGTCGCAAGCGCGGAGCGCCCCTTTGATGGTAGGGCGCGTCAGTCCCTTGACCGCCCATATTTGTCGCTTGAACGAGGCACCCAAGAATGAGGTAATGAACGATTCTCTCCATCATCGTATGAAACACAAAACAGCACTTCTCTTTTCTGGCCAGGGCGCCCAAGGCGTCGGCATGGGCAAGGATCTTGCGGCGGAATATCCATCGGCCGCGGCACTTTTTAAGCAGGCCGATGACATTCTTGGTTTTGGGCTTTCTCAGATTGCCTTTGAAGGGCCTGCCGAGGAACTGACCAAAACCTCGGTCTGCCAGCCGGCGCTTTATGTTCATGGACTGGCCGTGCTGGCTGTGCTGCGGGAGCGTCACCCCGGGTTGGAATTTCATGCCGCGGCTGGACTATCATTGGGCGAATTCACGGCCCATGCAGCGGCCGGAACCTTTTCTTTTGAAGATGGCTTGAGGTTGGTTAAAAAACGTTCAGAGGCCATGCAGAAGGCCTGCGAAGAAACCGAAGGTGGCATGGCCGCGATTATTGGTGGGGATGAATCGGGAATTCGCGAGTTGGCCTCGGCCGCAGATGTGGATATTGCGAACTATAACAGCCCGGGGCAAACCGTGCTCTCCGGGGAATCCTCAAAAATCGCGCTTGCGGTCTCACTGGCCAAGGAACATGGCGCCCGCAAGGCTGTGGAGTTGACCGTCGCCGGGGCGTTTCATTCCCGACTGATGGAAAGCGCCTACATCGCCTTGCAGGACGCTCTGGAGGAAGCTGTGATCACCGCGCCCGCCGTGCCCGTCATTTGCAATGTGGATGCCATCCCGGTAAACACACCCGAAGAAATTCGCCGCAGCCTGGCAGATCAGGTCACTGGCAGTGTCTGTTGGACAGCAAGCATCGAGCACTTGATCGATCATCTGGGCTGCACACGTTTTCTTGAGCTTGGTCCCGGCGGCGTGATTGCCGGGCTTGTTGGCAGGATCCGCAAGGGAACCCCCGTGATCTCCATCTCCAATTCGGCCTCTCTCGATGAGGCCATCAAGGCGCTTCAGACCGAATGACGGCTCAAGAGCTTCGCACACTCAAAACCGACCCCGCGGAGCT
>JBGTAR010000256.1:0-9123 GCA_041749815.1 Terrimicrobiaceae bacterium | reverse complement strand
GTCCCGGCTTCCCTCATCATGGCCATGGCCCGAAGTGTGATCCGCAGTGAAGCAAGCGGCAACTACAGCGCGGCAGAAGTTCTCCGAAGAGTCAATCGTCAGCTTTACCCTGACATCAAGGAAGACATGTTCATCAGCATGGCCTACCTCGTTATCAATACCTCCAATGGTCAGGTCACAATGGCACGCGCCGGACATGACGCTCCACTGCTTTGCCGGGCCAGTGACCGCCTTATTGAAAAACTCTCCCCCAAGGGCATGGCTCTGGGGATTGACAGCGGAGAGGTTTTTAATAGGGTCATTACTGATCTCCAGTTTGAAATGCAAACCGGAGACTGCCTGCTTCTCTACACCGACGGAACCACCGAAGCGATGGATGATGCCGGTTTGGAGTTTGGGATGGACCGTATGGTGACGGCCCTTCAATCCGAGGCCCCGCGAGGAGCCCAGCAGGTCGTCTCACGAATCACGGAAGACATTCGTGCCTTTGTGGGAAACCACCCGAAATATGATGACATCACAATGATCGCCGTTCGCAAAAAATGAACACACAAAACATTCAAGAAGATGAAGGGGAAGAAATCCCCTTGGAACCGGTTGAGGAAACTCCACCTGCTACAGAGGCCGAAGAGGGGCCCTCGGAGCTCGAAAAATACCGGGATCTGGCTCTGAGATCCCGCGCTGAGTTGGATAATTATCGCAAAAGGGTTGCTCGCGAGAAGGAGGACGCCATCCGTTATGCCAACCTTTCGCTTTTGGAGAGAATCCTTCCCGTGGTGGACAATTTTGACCTGGGGCTTCAGGCCGCGCGTTCTGCAGAGGATGCCGCCGCGGTGGTTTCGGGGTTGGACATGGTGCGCAAGCAACTGGCCGATTTTTTGCGGGATCAGGGCGTGGATACCATTGACGCCGAGGGCCAGCCTTTTGACCCCAACGTGCATGAAGCGATGGGCAGCGAGGCGAGTTCGGACGTGCCGGAAGGTTCAGTCGTGCGACAACTCCGCAAAGGTTATAAGCTGAAAGACCGACTGCTGCGTCCAGCCAGCGTCTTTGTTTCCAACGGTCCTTCCGTCGAATGACCCAAAAGCGCGATCCCTACGAAATTCTTGGTGTTGGCCGCGATGCGGACCAGGACACCATCAAGCGTTCCTACCGAAAGCTTGCCGTCAAATTTCATCCCGACAAAAATCCGGATGACGCTGAAGCGGAGGATCGTTTCAAAGAATTGGGCGAGGCCTACGACATCCTCATGGATCCCGACAAGCGGGCGGCCTTCGACCGATACGGGCATGCGGCATTCGCTCCTGGCGGCCGGGCCTCGGGCGGCGGCTTCCATGACCCCTTCGATTTGTTCCGCGAGGTTTTTGGAGCCTCGGGCGGCGGAGGCGGTGGTGGCGGCATCTTTGAGCAATTTTTTGGTGGGGGACGCTCGGAGGCCTCTGGTCGGGGGTCGGACCTTCGCTACGATCTGCAAATCTCCCTTGAAGAAGCAGCCGTTGGCTGTGAGAAGGAGATAGAGATCCGTAAGCTGGACACCTGCGACACCTGCGAAGGCAGTGGAGCCCAGGACGGCTCCAGCGCGATCACCTGTCAAGTCTGTGGAGGACGTGGACAGGTGGTGGCCTCCCGAGGATTCTTTCAAGTGGCACAAACCTGCCCCAACTGCCATGGAACCGGACGGGTGATTCAGAAACCCTGCCGATCCTGTGGAGGAGAGGGCCGCAAAGAAACGACGTCCCGCGTCAAGCTCAAGATCCCAGCCGGCATCGATGAGGGTTCGCGGTTGCGGAGTTCGGGCGGCGGCGAAGCAGGTTTACGGGGTGCTGCGAATGGAGATCTGTATGTGGTCATCCACATTCGGGAGCACGAGATTTTTGTGCGCGATGGGTTGGACCTGCATTGTGAGATGCCTGTGCCGTTTGTGCTGGCATCGTTGGGTGGAGAAATGCGTGTGCCCGTGCTGGGAGGGTCGACAGTGAGTGTAAAAATTCCGGCGGGAACCCAGGGAGCCACCACATTCCGGGTCCGGGGTCAGGGGATCCAACCCCTGCGGGGAAGCTCCCGCGGCGACATGCTGGTGCGTGTCCATGTCGAGGTGCCAACACGGCTCAACAGCGAGCAACGCAAGGCCCTCGAAAAATTTGCCGAACTCTGCGGGGAAGAAAATACCCCGCTTCACAAAACCTTCACCGACCGGATCAAAGAGTTTTTCACTTAACAAGGCGCCTTTCCAATGATCCTCACTCCCGCAGAGATGAAAGCCGCCGAGGAGCGGGCCTTTTTGGGAGGGGCAACGGCTGAGGGATTAATGGAAATTGCGGGGCTTGGTATCGCGGATATTGTCACCCAGTTCCACCGGGTGCCGGGCTCATGCCATGTCTTCTACGGCAAGGGTCACAATGGCGGAGATGCTCTCGTCGCGGCGCGCCACCTTGCTCTGAGAGGCTGGTCGATCCTGGAGAAACCTGCCTGCCCGGAAGGCTCTCTGAGTGCTCTCACCACCAAGCAGCTCGAGTATCTGCGAGCTGTGGCCCCACCCAAAACAGCCTCACATAATTCGCCCACAGTGGTCCTTGATGGTCTTCTTGGAATTGGTTCTGAAGGCGCGCCCCGGCCGCCCATTGCCGAGGCCATTAACTCCATCAACACTCTCAGGCGGGAGCAGGGGGCATGGGTGCTTGCCATTGATATTCCAAGCGGTCTCGACTCCGCCATGGTCGGTGATGTGTGTGTGCGAGCCGACGCCACGGCCGCCATCGCTTTTGCCAAAACGGGACTTTTGGCCGATGAGGCCACGGATTATGTTGGACGCCTGGCTGTGGTCCCCCTTCCCGGCTTGGAAACTCAAAAGGAAGACACGTGCCGAGTTGCACTCGCCTCATGGCTTTCTGGATTCCTTCCTCCACGAAATTTCAACACTCACAAAGGTCAGGCCGGAAGGGTCGGGATTGTGGCGGGGTCCCCTGGTTTTCTTGGTGCCGCAAACCTTTGTGCGCTCGGCGCGTTAAAAGGTGGCGGAGGACTCATCACACTTTTTGCTCCTCCCGAAATCGCCGCCCCCCTTGCCATCCGTTGCCCACCTGAGATCATGGTCCGCAGCATCACAAACCTGCGCGAGATTTTTCATGAAAACCTGGATGTGCTGGCCATTGGACCGGGCATCGGCAAGGCAAGTCATGGGGATGTTCTCGCGTTGATCCGGGATCTGCCCATCCCGGTGGTGGCCGACGCCGACGCCCTCAATGCGCTTTCCGAAAATCCCACCATTTTAAATCAATCGCCCAGCCCGCGCTTGTTGACCCCTCACCCTGGAGAAATGGAACGCCTCAGCCCACAGGCGGGGCGTTCCCGCAGAGATTGGGCGGAAGAATTCGCAAAGGAGAGGGAAATCACCCTCCTCCTGAAAGGGGCACGAACCGTGATCGCCTCCCCAGGGCAACCCACCACCTTCAACACCACCGGCCACCCTGGAATGGCGACCGGCGGAATGGGAGATGTCCTCACCGGTGTGACGGCAGCCCTGATCGCCCAGGGGCAGTCACCCTACTCCTCGGCCATCCTTGGTGCCTGGGCATGTGGATTTGCAGCCGAATCCGCCATAGCCTTGGGAGCCTCCCAGGAATCTCTGACCCCCCAGGATGTCACGAATCAGCTTGGTCAAGCATTCAACGCCTTGCGAAGGGGCCTGTTCTAGAGCCTGTTAAGCGTCAGATCGTCTGGTGCCGCTGCAATTTCCTCCAAAAACCAGCCAAACAAAAAGCTGCACCCCCAGCCCATTGACATCAACACTTCAGGACATAAAAAGATCGCGTGCAGCGCAGCATTTCTGATTCAATGTTCATTCAATAGCGTCGCCCCTTCAGAGCACCAGGGCATTGAAGGCGACACAAAAGTCATTAACCGTGGATACCAACCCAAAGGGGGATCAATCCCCAAAAACACCGGACAACCCCAAGGAGGGAGGCACCCCCCAGCAGGGATTAAGCAAAATCCTGAATGTGGTGCGAGGCTACTATGATGAGGCTGTGGATGGCTTTCGGGACGCAAGAAGCCGCCTTGAAGAGGAAGGCACGCCGGAAGTGCCGCCCTCAGCCACCCAGCCTCCTTCCCAGCCTCCGCCGGTGACCAAGGAATACCGACCGGAGCCCAAAGGATTGCATCGCCAGGCTCCACCATCTGCTTCTGAGGCTGAACAAGTCACTCCAGAACCCGCGGGGGCTCCAACCATGCGCCCCATGCAAAGTAAGGAAACGGGGTTTCGGTACCGGAATGTGCTGGTGATTGGGGGCATGGATTTTATTGGCGCTGCTCTGGTTCACCAACTCAACATGGGAGGGGTCGAAGAAATCGTCGTGGCGGATTCCCTCAACGAGAGCACAGCCAAGGCTCTCCCATTTCTCAGATTTCAAGAATTCCTAGGTCAGGAAGAGCTCCAGGAATTGGCGGCCACCAAGTTTCGGGGCCTGCCGTCGTTTTCCCATATCTTCCAAATCGGGGGTTGGAACACTGCCAATCTGGGTTTCGCCAAAAGTCTTTATGCCACGGCACTGAAAGGCGGCACCCGGTTTATTTCCGTCTCCTCGGCCTCCTCGATTGGTTCCCGCGTGGAGACGCTCCCCCCGGAGGCCTGGAGCCTCCCAGCCACCTTCCGCCCGCAGAGTCAGGCGGGAATTGTCTCCACCCTCTTTGACCGGTATGCCCTTCCGAAATCCGTCAACAAATCCTATCTCTCCCTGAAACACTACCGGCTCTTTGGACCGGGTGAACAGCCTGACAACGGGATCTATGGCCTTGTGAAATCCTGCTATCAACAGATTTGTTCCACGGGAACCGTCCGAATTTCCGCGGCACTTCGGCCTGGCACACCTGAGGGGGATCGAAGGCATGACTTTTATTATGTCCTTGAGGCGGCGAGGCTCGCCGCACTCCTTGGCCAAAGCGCACAAGCCTCCGGCATTTACGAATTGGGCTCCGGGAATTCCTGCACCGCAGCGGCTTTGGCCGAAACGGTTTTCTCCGTTCTTGGCCTGCCTCCTTCCATCTCTTGGGATCACACCCTGCCCTTCGCCCCCCCCTCCTCAGAGCCGGAGGCCGCGCATGTTCACCGCATGACAGAGTTGGCATTACCGTCATCACCACAGCAACTGACCGTCGGAGTGAGCCACTACATTGCCACGTATCTGCAGACCGGCTTGGGAATTGGTGAAGACATCGAGATGCCTGAGCTTTCCACCGTCCCTGCAGCGGAAAACAAAACACCGATCCTGCTGCCCAGAAAAAGGGTGAGAGTTGCAAACTCAGCGTGAGCACGGGTTCATCTCAACCTTCCGCGACGCCCCCAGCCAAGAAAAGCGCAACGAAGCAGATCGCCAGGCTTTTGGGCGCGGCTCTGGTTGCTCTGATCTCATTCCTGCAATTCGCGGGTCACCCTAAACGCAAAAAGGCGGTTCTATTGGCAATCGGAGTGGTGGTCTTCACGTCCCTTGCGTTTGGCGTGGCGCTTTATGTTTCCCTGCCCACGTCCACAACAGCCCTTCAGGACTTAAAAGACCCCACCATTCCTCAGGAGGTCAGCATCAAAAAGCTGATGGACGAAACAGCGGCTCTCATGGGAAAGAATGAGTATCAACAGGCAGAAGCCAATGTGACGGAACTCTTGAAACTTCTGCCAGAAAACGCGTCCATTCATACGCTTTCAGGGGCTCTGAAATCACTTCAAAAGGACTACGAAGGAGCACGGTCAGAGTATCAAACAGCACTGCAACTCAACCCCAAAAGTTTTAGCGCAGCATTTAACCTTGCCGAGGTAGACTTTGTGACAGCCAACTACCAGGCAGCCCAAGAACAATTCCAAACCCTGCTGAATGCCCGGCCGACGGATGAAGTGCTGCTTTTCAGGGTGTTCCTCTGTGCCCTGATGCAGAACGAACCAAAGGTTGCCGACAAAACTTTTGAGAAATTTCCACCGATGGGAAAAACACCGGCCCGCCAATACGCGGAGGCCGTCCGCTTGTATTCTGAAAACAGAGGTGGTGAAGCCCGCAAGCTCGTTGACTCGGCAAGGGTTCTTTACCCGGAAAAAACCAAATTTTTTGATTCGTCGCTCAGTCTTCTGGGATACGAGTGATTGCCCCGCGGGCTCGGGCTTGCTGAAGGGAGGTCACCGAGGGAAACCCACAGCGTAGAGCGGTCTCTTTGAGAGTGACCGCACCGGCAAGCATCAATCGTGAAGCGTGACGCAATCGGATGGCCCGCAAATGGGCTGCGGGCCCAACCCCCAACGCCTGCGAAAAAAGCCGGGTGAAGTGCTCCCGGGTCAGCCCACATTCGGAGGCAAGGCCTTTGATGGACAGCGGTTCGTGGAACCGGCTCTCCATGCTTCGGAGAGAGACTGCCACCGGGTCACCCTCCGCATCGGAGCTCCGGCCAAGCTCATAAAACCATGTTGCAAGAAACCGGTAACACTCCGCAGCGTGCTCAATGGAGGACTTATGTGGAGACCGGCGAGCCATCAATTGCTCATACAAGCGTCCCGCAGGCGTTGTTGTGCCAAGCGGCAAAACCGGCCCATGGGCCTCCCTTGCGGTTCTTGCAAGTTCCATGGCCGGTGTGCCATAAAAATTGAGCCAGGAAAAAATCCAGGGGGTCTGGGGTTTCCCCTCAAAGGCGTATCCGCTGACCTCAGGAACAAGCGCCACAAAGGCATGCTCCGGTTCAACATCATAGGAGCGCCCCCTCCAAAAAAATGTTCCCTTCCCCGAATGCGTCTTCTGAATAATCACAAAAGACGTATCGCCTCTTTGGAGATTGTCCCATCGATAAACTTGAGAGCTGACCTTTTCCTGCCTTTTTTTAAAGGGCATTGAGATGAGATATTCGTCCATGAGCTGTTTCCAAAATAAATAAATATCACAAAATCGCATATCGTAATCACACTTTATTTCTTTTAGAGAAATTACGAACCGTGAATGATGGCGTGCCATGAAACGCAGTTCCCGCACTCCCAAAGCCATCGGCCATCAGGCCCACATGAAAGACTCCGCCACGATCGGCCTCACCGGAAAATTTCAAAGCCCCATCAAGATCACCCTGCTAGGTGCGGGAAGCATGTTCACCCCACGACTTCTCAATGATGTCCTCCTCATTAACGGTGCCACTGGCGGTGAAATCGCCTTGGTGGACATCGACACCAACCGCCTGAAAATGATGAAGCGCCTGATCGACAAACTGGTGGCGCGTCATGGAGCCAAAGGATGGAAGGTCACGGCATCACCCAACCGCCGCTCAGTTCTCAAAGGCACGGATTATTTGATCAATTGTATCGAAGTGAGCGGCCTTGATTGTGTGCGGCATGACAATGATATTCCTGCGCGTTACGGCATTGACCAATGCATCGGAGACACCATCGGACCCGGGGGGCTCTTCAAAGCTCTTCGCACGATCCCTGTCTGGCTGGAAATCTTAAAGGACGCCGAACGCCTGGCTCCCCAAGCCATTGTCCTGAACTACACCAACCCCATGTCCATGTTGTGTCTTGCGGCAGGGCGCACATCCTCGATGCAGGTGGTCGGACTGTGTCATTCCGTCCAAGGCAGCGGAGAGCTGATTGCCGGACGCGCAGGGATCCCCATTCGGGATATCACATGGGAATGTGCCGGAATCAACCACCTCGCCTGGTTCACAAAGTTCGAACACAATGGTCGTGACCTCTATCCCCTGCTCATGAAAAAAGCCCGCGAGGATTTGGCTGGCAAGCCTTCAAACCCAGAGGACATCAAAGATTTGGTTCGCAAAGACATGATGCTCCATTTCGGGGCCTTCATCACAGAATCCAGCGGTCACCTCTCCGAATATTTGCCCTACTATCGCAAGCGCAAGGACCTCATCGAGAAATACTGTCGTGATGGTTATGATGGCGGGTCCAGCTTTTATGCAGACAACTGGCCTGAGTGGCGCAAGAAAGCCGATGCGTCGCGCTCAGCCATGCTGGCGGGCAAAGAGCCGTTTGTGTGGAGCCGCAGTTGGGAATACGCCAGTTGGATCATTGAAGCCCGCGAAAAAGACACTCCCTTCCGCATCCACGGAAATGTGATGAATTGCAAATCGGGAAGTGGGCCGCTGATCTCAAACCTGCCGACGAATGGCTGCGTGGAAGTGGCCTGCATGGTTGATCGTGCCGGCATCCACCCCACGCAATTCGGAGCGCTTCCCGCTCAAATGGCCGCGGTCTCCGCCTCAAATATGCCGGTCTTTGATCTCGGCGCCACTTCAGCCATCGAGCGCAGCAAAGAAGCGGCCATCCATGCTCTGACCCTTGACCCATTGACCGCGGCCGTCTGCTCGCCGGCAGAGATCAAAAAGATGACCCTTGAGATGTTTGCTGCAGAGAAGGACTTTCTTCCCACCTATCGGTGACCACACGGCTCAAGTGTCCGCACCCGGGCTGCTTTTTCCTTCGGAATTACGCTTGCGGTTCCCGCGCCAAGACCATATCGTGTCTGACCTCTCACTGCAGGCACGGGGAAAAACCGTGTGCCGGGCGAACACAGCCAGGGGAGCTCAGTGGTAGAGCAGGGGACTCATAAGCCCTAGGTCGGGGGTTCAAATCCCTCCCTTGGCAAATTTCAAAAACACACATTTATGGCAAACATCAAATCCGCAAAAAAACGTGCTCTCCAGAGCGAACGCCGCCGCGCAAAAAACTCCAGCGTCATCACAGCCCTCAAATCCTCACAAAAGAAATTGAAGACGGCGATCGCGGGAGGCAAAACGGACGAGGCTCGCGAGGAGTTCAAGAAGCTGAGCTCGAGCCTGGATAAAGCCGCCAAGCGCGGAATCATCCACAAAAATTCCGCCAATCGCAAAAAAGGGATCCTCACAAAGGCCCTGAAAAAAGCAGCCTGAACGTTTATTCAGCGGTCGGGAGGATTCAGGTCCGTGCTCCGCTCACAAAGGCCGGTTGTTAAACCAGAGCTTCTTCATTTTCATGCTCTGAAGCCTCGAGGGATTCCAGAGAGGGTACGGGAATCGGTGCCTGAATCTCCAGCGCAAGACGGTCAGCCTGTGCGGAGTGACCGCGTTCGAAGTGGAAGGATTGGGGGTCACTTCCAAGCAAGACAAGCA
>JBGTAR010000255.1:0-28127 GCA_041749815.1 Terrimicrobiaceae bacterium | reverse complement strand
CGCGCCGGCCTCAACAACCTCGTAAACCAGGCGTTCGGCATCATGGACCGTAAAAATCAGAATTTTGGTTTTGGGGCAGAGCTTGAGGATCTGGCGGGCAGCATCGATGCCGTTTAATCCCGGCATGCTGATGTCCAGAATAGCGACATCGGGGTTTAGTTTTTCGCAGAGGGTCACGGCATCCCGCCCCGTGGTGGCCTCCCCGCAGAGATCGATATTTTCCTCGGCTTCAAGGATATTGCGCACGCCCTGACGGACCACCTCATGGTCATCGGCAATCAGGACTTTAATGATTTCAGTTTTGGGCATGCAGGGAGGCTGTTGGTATGGAAATATCAACCTCCACTCCTGTTGGCGAGTTTTTGATTTCGAGGGTGCCGTTGAACTGACCAATCCGCTCGCGCATGCCGGCAAGGCCAATGCCCATGCGCGGAGGGGTTTGTCCTTCTGGTCCAGAGGAGAAACCCTTGCCATCATCTCGAATATTCATCTTGATGCCCTGCTTGCGGTCGTAGCTCAACTGGATCGCGGCGTGATTTGCTCCAGAATGACGGTAAATATTGTTGGCGGCTTCTTGAATGACCCGAAAGAGCGACGTTTCAATGTCCCGATCCACCCGGGGGAAGGGGGCTTGAACATTCAATTCCACAACAATTCCTGTTCGTTCGATGAACCCATCGATGAACCACTGGATGGCAAATGGAAGGCCGACCTCATCCAGAAGGGGCGGGTGGAGCAGGTAGGAAATATTTCGTAATTCCTGACAACAATCCTGGGCGATCCGGCGGGTCTCAGCGACGATCCGCTTCGTGCGATCATCCTTCGCAATCGGATCAAGGAGGCTGACATTCATTTCGAGGGCTGAGAGGCTCTGAGCTGTGGAGTCGTGGAGTTCCCTGGCAATACGACGCCGTTCCTCATCCTGCAGATGGAGCAGGCGACTGGAGAGCTGACGGAGCTGACGCTCGGAATTTTGTACCCCGCGTTCGGCTTCGACTTGCAGGGTCACATCGGCCGCAACCCACTGGCCCCCTGATCCACGGCCTTCACTCGTGAAGGAGCGTCGGAGTGTGCTGCGGAACCAAACGGTTCGTCCCTCGCTGAACTCAACACTGTGCTGGAATGTGTCGATGGAGAATGTGGGATACAAACGTTGAAATCGATGGGTGATAAAATCGAAGGCATCCGCAGGGAGGCGATCTTTCAGCAGGTCGGAATTGTTCTCATTCAGGTCAGGAAATGTCCTTTGAAAGACCTCGTTGGAAAAGAGAATTTGGAATTTCTCGTCGAAGCGGCAGATAACCTCCGTTTGATCCTGGACGACCTGCTGGTATTGGGATTGGACTTTCTCAAGCAGAACCGCGAGTTGCTCAATCCTGCGTGCCAGAGTTCCGAGTTCGTCGTCTCCCTCGAACTCAAGCTTCACCGGCAAGAGCCCCTTGGCTTGTTCTGCCTCGACCAGTCGTGTCAGCTCATGGATGCGTTTCAGGATGGTCCGATCCAGGAGATACCAAACAGCGATGAACAGCAGCCCGCCCGCCAGTGCCAGCACGGTCAAAAAAATGCGCACGCTGGTTTGAGCGCCGGCTTCCAGAGGCCGGTCTTGAGTGATTCGGACCACACCAAGCAGGGGCGTACCAAGACCCTTGAGTACAAAGGCGCCTGAGATTTTGTCAGAGGCGACATCGGTCACCGCGACTTCTTTTCTTGCAAGCATGGCAACAATTTCCTCGGTGCCAGGGGCGCCAATCGTCCGCCCGGCCAGGGTCTCAAAAGTGATCGATCCCCCAAGAAGGTTTTCCAAAAATTTGACGGGTTTATCAGCAAATAAACGGCCAGCGACAACCAGTGTGCCTTTGGGGGTGCCAGCCGGTGAGCCTTGCCATGCCACGGAGGCCAGTTGATCGCCAATCGCCGCATAGCTCGCATTTTTTTCGTACTCGGCTCCTCGGATGCCATTTGCAATTGGCAATAAGTCCTCCTCTTGGATGGAATCCTGCCCAGGTGAAAGGGTCGAGGACCTCAGGAGTCTCCCTTGGGAATCGACAAGAGCCACAAAATCAAGCTGGAGATCTTCCAGTTGGCCGGAGTTCGGCAACTGCATCCCGTCGGCATTCTGAAAATTGGGTTCAGCCAGCAGGTCGGACAGTGCAGACTCCACTCCCTGAAGCTCACGATCCAGCATGATTTGCAAACGCTGCACCGAAGTCTCCATCTCTCTGCGTTCCGTTTCACGGAATTCCCTCACGATGATTGCTTGGGTGAAGGAGACCACCCCTAACCCCAGCAGAAATGACATCGCCACATAGATGGCGAGAGCCTTGGAATAAACCGTCTGGGTGCTGAGCTTCAACGATTCGGCGAGGCCGCAGCCGCCGGTTTCTTTTGGGGAAGGATGACTTTGCTCAAGCCGAAAATCGGACCATAAATGGCGTACACCAGTCCACCCACGATGATCCCCATGATCACCAGCACAAAAGGCTCCATGATTTTGTCGATCTGGCTTGCGATGGCATCGAGGTCCTCCTCGTAGTCGGCGGCGATTTCATCCAGCATTTCGTTGACCCCGCCGGTTTCACCCGCCATTTGCACGATGGCCGCTATGGTCCTCCCATCGGGCCCAAGCCGATACGATTCCATGAGGAAGCCCTCCGGCAGCGAGAGTCCCTCCACGATGTGATCTCGAACCTTGAGAAAAAAACGCTCAAATTCGATGTGGTTACTGCTTTTGGAAGTGATTTCGAGGGCCGTCACGATCCGCACATTCGACTGAAGCAGCAAGGCAAGTGTGCGAAAGCTGACCATCGCAGCCGTTTTTCGGATCACATTTCCGACCGTCGGCATTCGTGTGAGAGCGACTTGAACTGACGGTGTTCGGTAGATTTTGCTCCAATATTTCAGGAGAAGAAAAACAGCGCCGATTGGGATAATCACCAGGTAGGGTTGCGCCACGAGAATCTTGGAGAACTGAATCATGATCTGCGTCGCCAGCGGGAGCTGGGCATTCATCGAGGCGTAGAGATTCGAAATAGCCGGGATCAAAGTGAAGGCCATAATGATCACCACGGCCACGGCGAGACACAGCACGATGGCCGGGTAGATCATGCCGGACTTCAGCTTTCTGAGAATACGAAGCGATTTTTGACGGCCCTGAGTGATTTGTTTAAAAACTTCACCGATCTGGCCGCTCTCCTCCCCGGCATGCAGGAGGGCAATCACGTCCGGTGGGAACAGGTCCTTGTGCACGGCGAACGAATCGCTCAGCCGTTCTCCAGCCAGAATGCGTGAAGAGATATCTGCAACGGCTCCCCGATAACGTGGGGATTTTAGCCGGGGGGCAATCAACTCCAAACTTTTGGCCGTGGCAATGTTTCGATCCAAGCAACGGGCAAAGCCGGAGAAAAAGCTGACCATTTCCTCCAGGTTTGGTTTTTTGGTGGTGAGGCGGTGTACGGCCTCATCGATGCCACTGATGTCCTTGACGGTGGCCGATTCATTGGGGGCTTTTCCTGCACCGAGAACAGCCTTGGAGTCCTCGTCCGTGTCAACCACGACCTCCATGTTCTTGTTCGTGTAGATATTGGTGAGAACAACTTTTTTCAGCATAACTCTTTGACGGAGGTGATCAGGTCAGGCGTTAACGGTATTTTGCAACGCATGCAACACTTTCCTGCTTTTGTTGCCCGGTGTCAATGCACGAAGATGAGCGAGGTGCTTGCAGCCGCTCGCAAGTTCCTTGTAGCCGCCTCACTCCGCTGAGGCGTCCGGCAAAATCATGCGCTTCGCGCTGATTTGAAAACGCGGCAGCGGAGCGCCTCGGCTACAAGCTTGTGCTCGCCGCGGTGCGTCACAATAGAGCCGCTTCACTACGCTCAGGCGCGGTTTAAAAATCAATCTATGCCACCGCAACTGCGTAATTCGCAGCAACTGCCTTCCACGAGATCACATTCCAGATGGCTTTGAGGTAATCGGGGCGGCGGTTTTGGTAGTTCAGGTAGTAGGCATGTTCCCAGACATCGACTCCGAGAATCGGGGTGCCTTCGACACCGGAAACTGCTTTGCCCATCAGCGGGGTGTCTTGGTTGGGGGTGGAAACGATGGCGAGTTTTTTGTCACCGCCGACAACCAACCAGGCCCATCCACTGCCGAATCGTCCAAGACCGGCGGCTTCAAATTTGGATTTAAACTCATCAAAGCTGCCAAATGTGGAATCGATGGCTTCTGCCAATGCTCCTTCAGGGCTTCCACCGGCGTTCGGGCCAAGGATTTTCCAGAAAAACGAGTGGTTGGCATGTCCTCCCCCATTGTTTCTTACGGCCGTGCGGATGGCTTCGGGAACGGAAGCGAGGTCAGCGATCAAGTCCTCCACAGATTTTTTGGCGAGTTCAGGAGCCGATTCGAGGGCCTTGTTCAGATTGGTGATGTATGCCGCATGGTGTTTGTCGTGATGAATCTCCATCGTGCGGGAGTCGATGTGGGGTTCCAGTGCGGCGTTCGTGTAGTCAAGAGCGGGAAGTTCGTATGGCATGATTGGGATTTGTTTTGAGCCAACAATTTCCTCCATGGTCGGACTCGGCGCAAGCGAAACCTTTTATTTCAGGCACGCGGCAAGAAAGGGAGCCGTTCGGCTCTTTTTCGATTGGGAGACTTTTTCAGGCGTTCCGGCGGCCATCAGCTGACCTCCATGCTCACCAGCTTCCGGGCCGATATCTATGACGTGGTCCGCCTCGGCGATGACATCCATATGGTGCTCCACGACGACGACGGTTCCTCCTTCATCCACCAACCGGTGAAGCACATCAATGAGTCGTCGGACATCGTGGGCATGGAGGCCGATCGTGGGTTCTTCCAAGATGTAGAGTGTTGATTTGCCCCGGCGGGTGGTACGGATTTCCTCGGCCTTGCCAGTGGCGCGGCGTGTGATTTGGGTGACGAGTTTGATGCGTTGAGCTTCGCCGCCGCTGAGTGTCGGGCTTGGCTGACCGAGTTGTAGGTAGCCGAGGCCGGTTTCGACAAGCAAGTCCAGGGGCCGCCGGATTTTTTGGTTCGAGGCAAAAAACGCAGCGCCTTGTTCTGCTGTCATCTGCATCACATCGCCAATGGATTTGCCGTGATATTCGATCTCGAGAGTCGCGCGGTTGTAGCGTTGCCCTCCACACTCCTGGCAGGGCATGTAGGCGGGCGGGAGGAAGTTCATTTCAAGTTTGATCACGCCCTGCCCCTGACAGGCCTCACACCGACCGCCCTCATTGTTGAAAGAGAAGCGGCTGGCCGAGTAACCACGCATCCGGGAGGCCGGAAGTTCGGCGTAGAGGGCGCGGATTGAATCGAGGACTTTGATGTAGGTGGCCGGCGTGGATCGGGACGTTTTGCCAATCGGGGATTGATTCACCTCAAGGACTCCGCCAATGACGGCGGTTCCTTCAACCGACTGCCATGGTTTTCCCCCGCGTGGAGTGCGTTTTCTGGAGACCGCCTCACGGACACTTGGTTCCAAGACACCACGGACCAGTGAGCTTTTACCGGACCCGGAAATCCCGGTGACCACGGTTAATCGGTTCACGGGAAATGCGACATCGATGTCACGAAGGTTGTGGAGGGAAGCGCCTTTGATGGTGATCCAGTCCGTGTTGGTCTTCGTCGAGCGGCGTCCGCCACGCGAGGGGTGCACCATGGGCTCCCGCAGCGCTTGTCCGGTCTGGGAGTCTTTGTTTTTAAGAATTTGCGCGTAGGTCCCAGCGGCCGAGATCTCGCCGCCACGCGAGCCGGCCCCCGGGCCAAGGTCAATAATGTGATCGGCCCGGCGCATGGTGTCTTCATCATGTTCGACGATCACAAGCGAATTTCCATCATGTGCCAACTCGCCCAGTGCATCGAGAAGCCGGGTGTTGTCCCTTGCATGCAGGCCAATGGTGGGTTCATCCAGCACATAAAGCACGCCCCGCAGATTGGACCCCAACTGAGCGGCGAGGCGGATGCGTTGGGACTCGCCGCCGCTGAGGGTATTGGCCGAACGGTCCAGCGCGAGGTAATCAAGCCCCACCTTATGGAGGAATTCGAGTCTCTTGGAAATTTCTGGCAGAATGTCTTTTGCAATCTGTCCGTCTGAGCCAGTGAAACGAAATTTTTTGAGAGTTTGCAGAGCCCGGTCGGCGGGGGACGCTGCAAAGTCCGTGATGGAGGTTCCCTGGAGGATCACATTGCGGGCCACGTCATTCAGTCGGCTGCCAGCGCATACCGGACAGGTGGTTGATTCTCCCTCCTCCAGATTTTCGTGGGATTTTTCTTCGGCTAATTCGGCTTCCAAGGCGGAATCAAAGTCCTTGGGGGAAATGCTTTTCCAGATCACCCCAAAGCCCCGGCAGTGGGTGCAGGACCCGTGCGGGGAGTTGAAGGAAAAAAGCCGTGGGTGCAAGGGATCAAAGGCTTTGCCACAATCCGGGCAATTCATTTCCGTGCTGAGGATATGAGAACGTCCCGAGGCGTCCCCAATGCGGGCCGATCCCTTGCCAATCTCCAAAGCGCGTTTCACGAGAGGTGGTGCTTCCTTGCCGGAAACAGAAACCTCGCCAATAAGCGCATCGATGGTGTGTTCTTTGAAGCGTTCAAGGGCACGAAAGGCCGAAACGGCGACCGGTTTTCCATCAACGATCAGAGTTGTGATCCCCTGCTTCTGCGCCCAACCCGCAACCTTGGTGTGGAACCCTTTTCTCCCACGCACCAGCGGAGCATAAACTTTCACTGGCCCACGCCTGGCATGTTTGGCCACGGTGGCGGTGATCGCTGACGCGGTTTGTTTGATGACAGGAACCTTGCAGTCCGGGCAATGCTGGGTGCCGAGTTTTGAGAATAAAAGTCGAAGAAAGTGATACACTTCCGTGACGGTCGCCACGGTTGATTTTCCTCCACCACGTGTGACGCGCTGCTCGATGGCCACGCTGGGTGGCAATCCCTCAATGGCATCCACATCCGGCTTTTCCAATTGGTCCACAAACTGACGGGCATACGCCGACATGCTGTCCAGAAACCGTCGCTGTCCCTCGGCAAACAGGATATCAAAGGCCAGAGTCGATTTGCCGGATCCGCTCAAACCGGTCACAACCACAATCTTTCCAGCCGGAATATCGACATCAATATTTTTGAGATTGTGTTCGCGGGCTCCACGGATTGAGATTTTATCAATTTTCCGGGCAGGCGTTTTGGGTTTTTTGCCGGGGCTTTCCCGCACCATTGAGCGGGAGGGGGACAGAGCTTTTTGGAGGAATCGCCCGGTGTGGGATTCCGGAATGAGGCTCACGTTCTCCGGAGTTCCCGCAGCCACAATGTGCCCGCCGGCTTCTCCTCCTTCGGGTCCGATATCAATCACCCAGTCCGCACATTTGATGACTTCCGTGTTGTGCTCGATCACGATCAGGCTCTCACCGGCCTCCACCAGCTTTTGAAAAACCTTCAGAAGTTTTGCGATGTCATCAAAGTGAAGCCCTGTCGTGGGTTCATCAAAAATCAGCAGGGCACCCTCCTTGCGTTTTGATGTCAGATGACCGGCCAATTTGAGACGCTGGGACTCTCCTCCCGAGAGTTCATTGACGGGTTGCCCGAGGCGCAAATAGCCGAGTCCCACATCTTCCAAAACACGCAGGGTGCGAATGATTTCCCTCTCTTCTTCAAAGTGGACAAGGGCTTCTGTCACCGTTAGTTCCAGGACCTCGAAGATGGATTTTCCACAATGACGGATCTCAAGCACATGCGCCTGAAATCGCGTGCCCTCACACTCCGGGCACCGCAAAAACAAGTCACTCAAAAATTGCATTTCGACTTTTTCGTACCCCAGTCCCCCGCAGCGCTGGCACCGTCCATCGCCGGAATTGAAGGAGAATGTTGACGGCGAAAATCCCGAAGCCAGCGATTCAGGGAGGAATCCATAAAGCTCGCGAATTTTGTCATAGGCTCCGACATACACCGCAGGTGTGGATCGCGGTGTGCGCGAGAGTGGCGACTGATCGACCATCACCACATCTCCGATTTTTTCATCTCCCTTGAGGGATTTGCAAAAGCCAACCTCCTCATCATCGGGAGCAGCCTCCCCGCTCAAGTTTCGATACAACACGCCGTGAACAAGCGAGCTTTTGCCAGATCCGGAGACCCCGGTCACGCAGCAGAGAACCCCCAGGGGAATCTCCACATCCACATTCTTTAAATTGTGATGGCGAACGCCACGCAATTTGATCCACCCGGCTGGCTTCCGGCGATTTTCCGGCACGGGAATGTATTGTTTTCCTGTGAGGTAATCACGGGTGAGTGAGGCTGGGGATTTTGAGGTCAACAAGCCGGCCGCTTCCCCTGCATAGGCCACTTTTCCACCATCTTTGCCTCGCCCCGGACCGATATCCACTAGATGGTCGGCCGCGCGGATCACCGACTCTTCATGTTCAACGACAAGAACCGTGTTGCCTTTGTCGCGCAGGGCATGCAGCACACCCACCAACTGGTCGGTGTCCCGGGGATGGAGTCCCACGCTGGGTTCATCCAGAACGAACAGCGTGTTTGTGAGCGAAGCGCCGAGGCAGGCCGTGAGATTGACCCGCTCGATCTCACCGCCCGAAAGGCTTCGGGTGGGGCGATCGAGTGTCAGATACCCGAGCCCCACTTGCTCCAAAAATTGGGAGCGTGACAGAACTTGGCCACGAAGAAGGGCCGCTCCGGGGTCGCCTGCGGGAAGTGTCAGATTTTGAAAGATTCGGGACAGTTCATGGATTGGTTTTCCCATGATCTCAGGGAGCGAAAACCCTGAGGGTTGAAGGCGAAAGTTCAGGCTCTCGGGCTGGAAGCGGCCACCGTGGCAATCCGGACAAATCGTGTAGGCACGATATCGGCTCAGCAGAACCCGCACATGCATTTTGTAGGTCTTGCTCTCCAACCAATTGAAGTATCCCTTCACCCCATACCATTGGCCGCTTTGCCATAATTCTTCATGGTTGCCATCTGCCTCCCCCTCGATCACCCACCTTTGATCGCTCTCAGGCAGCTCCTCAAAAGGGCGGGAAATATCAACCTCCCTGCGCTTTGCGGCTTTGAGGAGGTCCCTCTGACACTCCTGCGACATGCCGCCCTGAAACGGTTTGATCACTCCCCCGGCGATGGAGACGGAGCGGTCTGGAATCACCCGCCCCCAGTCCAAACCGATGACCCGCCCAAACCCCCGGCAGGAAGGACAGGCTCCGAGCGGGTTGTTGAAAGAAAATAGTCCCGGGCTGGGAGGTCGGATATCCACGTCGCAATGTGCGCAATGCCACCCGGCGGAGTAGGGGTGCATTTCCGACCCGGAATCTTTCCAGATGCCCAGTTGCCCTTGCCCCAACCTCAGCGCCGTTTCAATCGCTTCAGAAAGCCGGGATGCGTTTTTTTTGGTGACCTCCAGTCGGTCTTGAATCACTGGCACCCGGGCAGGCAATCGTTCGTTCGCGGGGTCTTCATCCGTCCGAAGCACTTTTCCATAGAGCAGGACCCGCAAATAACCCTGCTGATTCAAAAATGCAAAAAAATCTGCTGCCTTGGTTCCCGGAGGTGCTGAAATTGGAAACGTGACAAGGACTTGCCCTCCCACGCAGGAGGCCAGGACATGGTCGGCAATGCTCTTCGCGGATTCTGGATTCACCGCCCGCCCGCACGAGGGGCACTGGCATGTTGCTGATCGCGGAAACAGCAACTTCAAGTAGTCATTGATCTCTGTGATCGTCCCGACGGTGGAGCGGGTGGTTCGGACATTGTTGGCCTGCTCGATGGCAATCGCCGGAGGAATTCCTTCAATGAGGTCCACTCGCGGCTTGTCCATGCGGTCAAGAAACTGCCTTGTGTAGGGGCTGAATGTCTCAACATATCGCCGCTGGCCTTCAGCGTAGAGGGTATCAAACGCCAAACTCGACTTCCCGCTGCCACTGGGCCCTGTGACCACAATCATCTTGCCGAGTGGCAGGTCGAGGTCAATTCCCTGGAGATTGTTCTGGTGCGCTCCCCGCACTCGGATAAATGGCATGCAGAGACTCTACGCAGCCAATGACATTTTTCGACGTAAGAATATTTGCGGGCGGAGATTTTTCCAAGGCTGGCAAAGTCACTCCCCCCCTTTTGCTGGTCATCGCGGCATGGTTCATTGTACCACCTCTCCCATCGCAATGAAACAGCGCCTGTTAATCGTGGATGGCCACAGCATCATTTTTCGGTGGCCTGAACTCGCCGGTTTGCATGCGCGGAGCGGTGTGGCGGCCCGTGCTGAGCTTGTGAAACGGCTCACAAACTTTCAGGACAACTCCACATGGACGGTGGCGGTGGTTTTTGATGGACGTGCCGGTCCGGCCTCGGATGTGTCAGACCCGGGTGGGATTCACATCTTCTACTCTGCCTCCGGCCAGACCGCGGATTCCCTCATCGAGCGGCTCGCCGCAAAATATGCCTCCGAACTGGATGTCACAGTGGCCACCGATGACAGCCTCGAAAGAACCACCGTGACCAGTCTTGGCGGATCGGCGATGAGCAGCCTTCAACTCAAAGAAGAAATGGAGGCTGCGGACAGGCAGGTTGCCGAGCGAATTCGCCAGCTAAAAAGACGTTAGCAGATTTGACCCGGCAACCCAATCTGGCCCAGACTCCCGCGGATGAACGGAACCACAAACAGAAGGCTTCCCCTGTGGATGGGGGAAGGCATCCAGTTCTGGCACCTCAACCTCCTTATCTGGATGGCTTTCGGGGCAACCGTGTTTGTGGTGCGCTTCATTTTTCATGGCGATGCCATCCGGGCTCTGGTTTTTACCGTTTTCAGCGAGTTGATTGCTTTGGGGGTCAGCCTGCTGCTGCGCCCCATCTATCGGAAGTTGGATTTTGAAGTCCGCACGGCGTTTCTGATCGCCATTTTTAGTTTCATTTCCTCCGTGGTTCTGGCGTGTTTGACCCACCTCTTTGCCGAACTCACAGGATGGCACAACCCGCGATTCACGCATTTTGAGAATTTTCTGCTTCGGATACTTTTGATGTGGATGGTTTTTCTTGGGTGGAGTTTTGGCTACTTCTGGTTAAAGACGGGGGCTGCTCTAAAAAACGAAATGCTGATTGCCGAGGAGGCGGTGCTTGAGGCTCACCGGATGGAGTTGCAGATGCTTCGCGCCCAGTTGGATCCCCATTTCCTCTTCAACTCGCTCAATGGTATTGTGGCCGAAATTTCCCGACATCCGGACACTGCGGCAGAGATGTTGCGCGAGCTTTCCGACTACCTGCGCTATTCGTTGGATCACCGAAAACGCACGATCAGTCCGCTTTCGGACGAGTTGGATGCGATGAAATCCTACCTGGCCATTGAAAAAACCCGCTTCGGAGATCGGTTGGAGCTCAGTTATGATGTTTCTGAATCCGCAAGATGGCGCCATGTCCCCAGCTTTTTGCTTCAGCCACTTGTGGAAAATGCCATCAAGCACGGCTTACATGCGACCAACAATCCCATCAAAGTTGAGATCTCCGCAAACGTCAAAGACGGGGATCTTGTGATTGTGGTTGCGAACACCGGCCACATCGGCGCTGGCACCAACAAGCGGGAAGGCCTCGGGCTGGACACCTTGCAGAGACGGCTCGACCTCCATTTTCCATGGCGGCATTCCTTCCACATGACCGAGGATCAGGGGTGGGTTTCCGCCGTTCTTCAATTGAAGGGAGACCCATGCTTCGCCTGATGCTTGTGGATGATGAACCTTTGGCCCGTCAGGGACTCAAGGAATTGCTGGCTGAACACAAAGGGGTTTCTGTGGTTGGAGAGGCAGCGTCTGTGGCCGAGGCCCTCACAAATATTTCCCGACACAAGCCTGATGCTTTGATTCTTGATGTTCGTATGCCTGAGGCCACGGGGTTTGATCTCCTGAAAACCCTCCCACTTGCCATGCCCGTGGTTTTTGTCACGGCCTACACCGAGTATGCGGTTCGGGCCTTTGACGTTCAGGCCGTGGATTATCTGCTGAAGCCTGTGCGACCGGCGAGGTTGGCCCAAGCCATCCAGCGTCTCCTCGGTGAACTCCATTCACCGGGCCCTGACGCCCCCCCCTACGCCATGGTGGACAGAATTTGTTTGAGGACACCGGAACGGACGATTGTGGCACCGCTGGCCGATGTCATTGCGCTGGAGGCAGAAAAAGATTTTACCCGCGTCAGTGTCGCAGGAAATCCTCCGCTTCTCATCTGCCAATCGATCGGAACCTACGAGCGCAATTTGCCCAAACCGCCCTTCCTTCGCCTTGACCGCTCCACGATCCTTAACATTTCCCGAATCCACTCCGTTGAAATCAGTCCCACGCGAGGGGCCCATGTCACTTTGAACGGTTTGCCATCTCCCATCGCCCTGGGTCGCTCCGCGCTCCGCCGCCTTCGCCAAGCCATCCCGGATGGGTTTTCGGGCAACTCTGGTGTTGACTCCGTCGGGAAGTGAACAATCTTCCATGCTCAAATGAGTGACTTGGATCGATTGCTTTCTCAGAAAGAGGTGCCGGCCTGGCGGGTAAAGATTGCGACATGGGTCGAGTCTTGGAATGTGCAGGTTTTTATCGTGGCCGTGATTTTGTTGAACGCGGCTGTGCTTGGAGCAGAAACGTCCCCGGCTCTGATGCAGGAACATGGGTTGACGCTGAAGATTTTGGACAAGGCCTGCCTGGTGGTTTTTATCATCGAACTCGGGCTGAAAATTGCGGCCTTTCGCGGCCTCTTCTGGCGCAGCGGTTGGAATTGGTTTGATTTTATCGTGGTCGGGATTGCGTTGGTCCCAGCCGCGGGGGCATGGGCCGTGCTCCGTTCACTGCGTGTGCTGCGGGTGTTGCGTCTGCTGACGGTTGTTCCTCAGTTGCGTCATGTCGTCGCCGCTTTTCTCCACTCCATTCCCGGGCTTTTTGGGGTGGTGGCTGTGATGACGATCTTTTTTTATACGGCGGCCGTGCTTGCGACCACTTTGTTTGGCCCCGCGTTTCCGCAATGGTTTGGAACGATTGGCCGGAGCCTTTTTTCGTTGTTTCAGATTATGACCCTCGAGAGTTGGTCGATGGGGATTGTGAGGCCGGTGATGGAAGTTTTCCCATGGGCCTGGGCCTTTTTTGTGCCGTTTATCATGATCGCCACATTCACGATTCTAAACCTCTTCATCGGGATTATCGTCTCCACCATGCAGGAACTCGCCACACTGCCGGATCCGCTGGCCCCGCAAAAAGAAACCCGCGAGATCCTTTCCCGGATCGAGGAATCGGTCCGCGATCTGCGCCAGAAACTGGATAAGATGGAAGGGCGTTAACCCGAGGATTAAAGACTCCACGCGCGCAGTCCTGTCCATTTTTTCCAGCTTTGACATATCGCTTAAGCCATTATTTCAAAGTCATTTAGGCAGTGAAGGAGGTTGATATCTGCCGCACAAACAGACAAACGCTATAAACTTTATGCGTGGAGAATCTCATGGATTGACCTCAGATTAATTCCGAAGCAGCTGGCCACAACAAAACCTTCGGGCGTGCAAATCTAGTGCGTTGACAAAGTAAACAGATAATGCTTTTCTGTTTACATGGAACATGAACCGCTGCTGGGAATTTCAGAAATTGCCGAGAAAGCCGCTGTAACGAGGCAGGCCGTCACAAATTGGCGAAAACGGTTCGACGATTTTCCCCAGCCTGCCCAGACATTGCAAAGCGGCCCGGTCTGGAAAGCGGAGATCGTTGACGAATGGCTCAAGCAAAAGGACGGGCGCGCTCCAACGGTCCTGAGCTTCATCAACCTCAAAGGCGGCGTAGCCAAGACCACCACATCCGTTGCAATCGCCGAGATGTTGGCCAAAGAGCACCGCAAATCTGTGCTCTTCATTGATCTCGACCCCCAGACAAACGCTTCGATCAATCTCATCGGGGAAGAAAGATGGAAGCAACAGGATGACGCCGGCCTCACCTTGGCTCAGCTTTTCGAGGATAAGCTGAACCCTCAGCTCCCACCAAAATTCGACATTGAGAAAGCCATCATCAGGGGAGTGTCTTCCATCGACAACGGAATCTCCAAGCTCGACCTCCTCCCATCAAGTATCAAGCTGATCGACGTTCAGGAACGCCTTCCCTTCATCGCCATTCAAGGGAACTACGACAAAAACCCCCAAGACATTCTTAGATCGGTTCTATTGCCCGTGATTGATCGCTACGATTATGTCATTATAGATTGCCCTCCCAGCCTCGGCGTGGTCACCAAGAACGGCCTGCGGTTCTCCACCGGCTACGTTATTCCCACGATCCCCGACATCGTTTCGACATGGGGTATCTACCAGATCGTATCAACGGTAAATGCATTCTCGGAAGACCTTGGGCGGATCATCAAACCTCTGGGCATCATCGCAACAAAGGTTTCCCTTCTAGGCAACCTGCATAGTCGTGTTATTCGCGACCTCCAAAATGGGCGGCTTTTTAAAGGCAAGCAGACCGACCTAAAGCAGCCGCCACTTTTCACGACCGTCATCAAGCAGAACACCAACACAGCAGAAGGCGCAGACCATGAGTCCAACATCCGCACCTTCAAGGGAAAATACGGACCCAATGCCGAGAATTTTAGCGCCTTGACCAAGGAGATCATGAACCCATGAGCTCAGCAGGGAAATTGATCAAAACGATAAAAGCCCTCGGACAGCTTCTTGAGGAGGAAGCGGCACAGAACCCCCAATTCGCCGCCGCCCTCGAAGCCATTGTTCAGGAATTCCCGAGCAAGGCCGCCGGCAGCAAGCGTGCCCTGAAATCGAAAGCGGCAGACGTTCCAGATGTGTTTGCCGAATTTGAGGCACGAGGGGAAGCAGAATTCTCATTCTGGCTTCGTCCCATGCCAATGGCTCAGCTTAAAGCCATCGTGAAAGTCAACGGATTCGACCCGGAAAAGAATAGCTCACGTTGGACGGATCCGGGCAAGTTCATGGATTTGATTGTAAATCAAACAGCTGCCCGATTGAAACGCGGTTCGTCATTCTTGGAGACCAAGAACCCCTAGCCCTATGGACCTGATCACTGAAGGCATAAAAAAGAAGCTCATCCGTCTCGAAGACGATGGGAAATACATCGTCTACATTCATCAGGACAAGCGCCGCAACTATGCCAATCCTGAGGAGAAGGTCCAAGCGGAGACCTTCCTTCAACTCGTGCTTGTCTACAAATACCCGGTGGATCGCCTTCGGCAGTTTGTTCAGGTTCAGATGGGCTCCGAGACCAAGGAGGCGGACATAATAGTATACTCCGATGTTCTCCATAAAAGCCCACTAATCATCGTCGAGTGCAAAAAGGAGACGGTAAGCGAATTGGAGTTCATCCGGGCCAGTGACCAAGCGACCAGTTACGCCGTCGCAGAAGGTGCTCGATACGTCTGGACCACCAGCAAGCTCAAGAACGAATATTTCGAGATACCGGCCCAAAAACCCAAGGCCCGCATCCCCATTCCCGACGTGCCGCAGTTCGGCGTCAGCGACTTGGCCCGGTTCAAATTTGCAAAAGACGGAGGAACCTCGAAGACCGGCCAAAAGCTTTTCGCACTGGAAAAGGTCAGCGAGGATGATCTGACCAAACGCTTCCAGCAGGCCCACCAAGCCCTTTGGGGCGGCGGGGAACTTAACCCCTCCGAGGCCTTCGATGAACTCGACAAACTCATCTTTTGCAAACTCTGGGATGAACGCAAACCCCGCAAATCCGGCGAGCCCTACGACTTCCAGATATTCACGGAGGAAACCAAATCCATCACCGAGGAAAAACTCCTCGAACGTCTGAGAAAACTCTACGAGGAGGGGCGAAAGAAAGACCCTGAAGTGTTCAAGGACGACATCCGCCTGAGTCCGGCCAAGGCCCGCACGGTCGTCAGCTATCTGGAGGGCATCAACCTCTCGGACACAGACCTCGACAGCAAAGGCCGCGCTTTCGAGACCTTCATGGGTTCGTTCTTCCGAGGCGACTTCGGACAATACTTCACCCCGCGTCCCATCGTGAAGTTTATCGTGGACGTGCTTCCCATCACTCATGACTCCATCGTCTTGGATACTTCCTGCGGCAGTGGCGGATTCCTCCTTCACGCTCTGGATAAGGTCCGCAGCGAAGCCGACGCCTATTTCACGCCCGGGACCGATAAGCACTATCGCCATTGGCACGACTTCGCGGAGAAGAACCTCTACGGTATTGAGATCAACGAGCAGATCGCCCGCACGGCGAAGATGAATATGATCATCCACGACGATGGTCATACCAACGTCGTCGCCTCGGATGGGCTCCTGCCGCACAACGAGATCGTCATGAAGACCGGGAACCAAGGTTTCCAGCCAGACCGCTTCGACTACATCATCACTAATCCCCCGTTCGGCTCCACGATCAAACAAACCGAAAAGGCCTACCTCGGCCTTTACCGACTCGCGACGAGGGACGTGGATTGGCTCAACCCAAAGAGCAAAGCCGCAGAACGGCCGGGACAGGACACGGAAATCCTCTTCATCGAACAGTGCCACTATTTTCTCCGGGAAGGCGGGTATCTCGCCATCGTCATCCCTGACGGCATCCTCACCAACTCCAGCCTCCAATACGTGCGCGATGAGATCGAGGATATTTATCGTATTGTCGCCGTCGTATCTATGCCGCAGACCGCCTTTGCGGCCACAGGCGCGGGCGTGAAAAGCTCGGTTCTCGTCCTTCGGAAATACACCGCCCCAGAAACCAAGAAAATGCGCGACACCAAGCAGGCGCTCAAGGACAGCATTCGGGAAAAAGAACAGATGGGAAACAAACTCGACACCTTGGAGCGGGAGAAGAAAGCTTCGCTCAAAGCCGTGGCGGCACTCCCCGAATTCGCCAATCTCACCAAAGCCGAGTTGAAGGAGAACGAGGCCTACAAAGAGGCAACTAAAGCCGTCTCGGATGAGATTTCCTCCAAGCTGGAGGAAATCCGCTTTCAACTCACAGAAATTTATGAGGAGCGGCGCCGTAAGGAGCTTCCCGATTACCCCATCTTTATGGCCATAGCGGAAGACATCGGTTACGACGCCACGGGACGCTTGACCAAAGCGAACGAACTGGAGCCCATTGCAAAGGAACTCGCCCTCTTCATCACCGCCATAGAGAAGGGAGAGGCGTGAGTTTCACGTGGAGCATAGCTGTGAATCCGTCAAAAGTCTTCATCGTGCAGAAATCCGATGTCACGGCCAGATGGGATCCTTTCTACTTTCGGCCTGAGCTGGTAGCTTTGGAAAAGCGCGTCAGGCAGGTAACTCCGCATCGGTTACGCGGGTTTGTTCGAGGCATCGCGGGAGGTGCGACGCCATCCACCACCGAAGCAGAAACACATTACACAGAGAACGACGAGGGCGTGCCCTTCATTCGTGTCCAGAATCTCTCGACCACTGGGAGGCTGAACTTAGACGACTGCAAACGAATTACGCGCAGCACCCACGAAGGGCTCTTGAAGCGTAGCCGCTTGTGTGGTGGTGAGCTCCTGATTAAAATTACCGGCGTTGGTCGCATGGCCGTGGCGTCCGTAGTGCCTGAGGGTTTCGAGGGGAACATCAACCAGCACATTGTAGCAATCCGAACACGGGACATCACCACGAGCGAAACTCTTGCCTCGTATCTCAATCTAGACATGGCCGAGAGTTTGGCTTCGCGCCGTTCAACCGGCGGCACCCGACCTGCTCTCGACTATCCGGCCTTGCTCTCGATGCCCGTTGTATTTGACGACCGCATTCCAAAGTTAATGATGGCGGCGGTTGAACGACATCAAGGGCAGATCAAAAAGGCAGCAGAATTGCTCGCCACAATCGACGACGTGCTCCTGGAGGAACTCGGCATACCCACCAAACCCGAACCGCCCAATACGCTCGAAAGCCGCATCTTCCGACGCACCTTCTCGGAAATCACGGGACAACGATTCGATCCACACTTTCATCGCCCCGAATTTGAAGAACTGACCGGCGAGTTGCGCCGAATGCCTCATTCTACAATTAGAGACTTGGTTTGTTTTTCATCCGAGCAATGGGATCAGAAGTCCCTTTTTCAAGACACCTTCCCATATATCGAAATCGGCTCGGTCGATCTGGCTTTAGGGCGACTTTCGGAGCCGCCATTGGTTCCAGTCGCTGAGGCCGCAAACCGCGCCAAAATGCTGGTGCGCCCGAACGACCTCTTGATTTCACTCACAAGGCCAACTCGCAATGCAATTTGCTTCGCTCCAGCAGAGTTGAAACTCGCCGTGGCGTCCAATGGCTTTTGTGTTGTGCGTGGATTCAAGAATGCGGACCTCAACGGTCGCTACCTGTTTCATGTGCTGCGTTCTCGACTTTGCAGGGACCAGTTCGACCAGAGGTCGAGCGGAGGCAACTATCCAGCCATTACCGAAGACCAACTTTCCAAAGTCATCATTCCTCTTGCAGATCCCAAGGAACAAAGCCGCATCGCGAAGCTGCTTGATACTCAATGCACAAAAGCAGAGCAACTCTTCACCGATGCCAGCATCGACCTCCAAAATGCCAAGCAGGACATCGAAGCCCTCATCCTTGGAAAGGCGACGGCAGAATGAAGCTCAAAGGCGTTCTCAATTTCTCTCTCGGCAACTTTCTGTGCCTGCGCGGATTTGCGTCGATGGGCGATCTTTATGATATTTCTGAAGCCGATCCAGGCTTTCAAAGAGACCTCTTGAAAGACCATGAGAGCGAAATGGTGGCCTTCCTCCGCGAGGGCGAGTTTCTGTTTTTCCCTGAGATCATTCTCGCAACGACTCTCTCGCCAGACGAAGCCGACAACGAATCCGTCCTGCGACTATTTGAGAATGTTCGAAGAGGGGAACCCTTCGCGAATCTCAAATTTCCTGATTACCGAATAGCCTGCAAGGTCCAAAGGACCAAGAGCGGCGTGGAATCCCGGACGTATGACGTTTTCCAAACTGGAACGATTGAACTAAACGACCAGTTTTCTCACAAGTTCTCCCGCATTGACGGTAACCATCGTTTGAGCGCCACCCCGAAAGACGCCAAGTTTCGGGATCACGTAACCCCGTTTTGTCTTTTACTTTTTCGTAACAGGCCCGAGTCGGACAAGTTCAGCCGCGCCCTCTTTCACAACATCAACTACAAGACCGTTCCGCTCACGATGGAGCAGAACTTGAAGCTGATTCTGGACGATGAAGGTCTCTTTCCTGACGACAAGCTCAAGGAACACGAGTTCTTCGGCTGGCCCTACTACCACGCCCGCAAACTGCACGGAAAGCTCGACCTTGATCTTCTTCCGAATCTGGCGCCCTTTCTTGCAGATGAGCCGCGCACCTTCCTCCTGCGTCAATTTGAATTTCTCATTGCCCGTAAGGTTCTCGGTGACAACGACAACGCCATCAAACGCCTCAAGGAGGCATTCGTAAAGGTGAACAACCTCTTCGAGGCCTATCCAGCTCTCAAGGACTCCAAAAATCAAGGCATGCTCGCTGCCCTGGCCTACTATCAACTGCAGAAAGACAGCCCGGTCTTATCCTTCGTGAATTGGGTTCTGAAGAACCACCTTCACCTGATTGAGATTTCCAATACCGCTGACCTTATCGCCATCTTCGACCAAGTTCTTGCCAGCAAAAAACGGACGATTTTTGTATCCATGCCATTCGAAGAGGACGAGCCCGAAGACCATTTTGCCATCATCGAGCGTGTGGCAAAGGAGGTGAGCGAGACGCACTGCCTGAAACCACCTCTCAAAGTCGAACGAGTGGATTGTTTCCACGACGGAACCAGCTACGTGATCAATGACAAAATCATCGAGATGATGGCCGACTGTGGTCTCCTCATCGGAAACCTCACCTACTGCAACCCGAACGTGTATCACGAGATAGGTTTCATCATGGGCAAGGCGAAAGCCGAGGGCAAAGACGTGGCCAATATGCTTCTATTCCTCGATGAATCGGTGTCAGACGGAAAAGACAAGCTCGTCGGCTTTAATCTCCAAGGAATCAAACAGCTTCGGTTTACCCAACCTGAGATCGAGTTTGCTCCCAAGCTGAAGGAGAACTTGGAGAAATTTTTCCTCCCGTGAGCGCCCGCGACTTCAGGAGAGTCTGGAAAAGTAATTTAATTTACCAAGATGATCAGAGCCTTATAAATTCACAACGAAATGATTGACGGAGAAAATACTCTTCTGCCGCTGGTTCACTTTGACGCATCCCACCCATGGGATGCACTATGGAAATTGTGTCAACCATCCATGGAGCAGCATGGAGCTACGATGTTGCGGGCAAGGCTGGATGGGGTCGCAAAAGCGGTCGCTGTGGAGCACCACTACATTGACCGTGACTATCGAGACACCTTCTCACACTACCACTCCAAGCGATTTAACACCCCCAATTCCCGAACGCTACGCCTGCATTTCTTTGACCAGCCATTGTCCAGGAAGGATCTCTTGGACGCTTCAGTTGCGCAGCCTGCATACTGTGGATATGCGGTGATACGGCCTACGCGGCCCATCTGCCTGGGCCGGACGATGATCTCCCCAACCAAATTACCTGATCTCAAAGGCTGCTTGCTCAGAGTCAGTCGCGAACAAATCACACTGCAAGGGACCCCACTGGAGATCGAAGCGTTCCCATTCATCAGCCAAGACACCGATGCAACAGTCTGTGCTCAATCAGCACTATGGATGCTTTTCCGTTATTTCAGCACGCAGTATGCCCACTACCACGAAATACGTCCTTTCGAAATCACACAACTCACCAAAGACTATTCCATCGGACGGGTATACCCGGCCACCAGCGGCCTTACTGATTGGCAGATGGGAGAAGCTTGTCGCCAAGCTGGATTTTCCCCCTTGATTTACACGCGGCGAGGATATGGGAGTGACTTTGACCACCTTCTTTACACCTACATTGAATCTGGCATTCCAGTGCTTGCGGCCACCAGCGATCACGTCTTTGTCGCTTTAGGCCACTTTTCGGACTACTCGAAAACACTTCCCTCCGCTGACCGGGTGCCCTCATCCTTCTTTAACTCTGGGTTTATCATCAATGATGACAACCGGATGCCATATCAACACCTGCCGTCGAAGAAGGCAGCCCCAGCATCCTTGCAGACCTCCAATCACGGCGTTGACTCTCTGGAGAGCTTTATCGCGCCACTTCCGGAAAAAGTGTTCCTCGCAGCGGAGCATCAGGAAAAGTTGGTCCAGCGTCTATTGGACGACGGAACCTTCGGATTGGCGGCAAACTCGCTCAAACTCTCTTCCCAACAGATCATCACTCGCTCGTTTCTCACTTCAGGGCGATCATTTAAGAAAGCAATCCAGGCGCGAGGCATGGGAAATCCTCGAGTCGCAGAAATCTATCGCTCCCTTCCCATGCCGAGGTTCATCTGGGTAACTGAAATCAGTACCCCAAAGGAATTCCCTGACCGCATGTGCGGAGAAGTGCTTTGGGATGCCACCCGGAATGAACACGAAGTGGATGGATGGATAGCCGTCCACTATCCGGAATTTCTGGCCCTTGACGTCGGATCAGCCTTGAATACCCTTCCAAATATCAAAAAATTCAACCTCGACAAGCATACCCCTTACGAGCCATACAAGAGCAACCTCGAATGCCTGATTTAAAATCAACCGAATCTGAAATCGAGCTCTTCCCAGGAAGCAACGACCTTCTGGAGTCCGTGTTCGAAAAGTTCCAAGACTACGAGCGATTCCGCGAAGTATTCTATGAGTCCGTGAGGGAAGACCTCGAAGAGCTTGCCAAGGCCCGCCGAATCAGTGAGGAGGAGGCCATGCGCCGCTGGTATCGGTGAGCGGCCCAGCAGACCACCTCCCTGCATTTCCAGAGCTAATTTCATCTGTCATCTCTCTCTGTAGCGAAGGAATTTTGACTCCCGACATGCACGAATGTGAGATACCGGCCTCGCTTTCCTTCTAGTAGCGAAAGTTCGGCTAACCGGCCGCGAGCCTTGCCTTCAGAGCGGCAAATTGAGCGGCGACGTCCTCCTCGGCCATCGGGCGGTTGATGACTTCCTCGTAGCTTTCTTCGACGACCCCATCCCCCATGATCTCGCGGAGAAAGGGGCTGGGGCGGCAATGCATGGGACTTCCGAATTTGGTGCGGGCGCGGCACCATGTGATCACCAGAGATCGCATGGCGCGGGTGATGCCCACATAAAACAGTCGGCGTTCCTCATCGACGGTGTCTTCCGTTTTGGAGCGCTCGTGAGGAAGGAGCCCATCTTCGGCTCCGACCAGAAAGACATGCGGAAACTCCAGTCCCTTGGCCGCATGAAAGGTGATGAGGGTCACCCCATCGGCGGACTCCTTACGGTCTTCTTCGCGCTCCCGGTTGAGATTGATTTCGTCCAGGAAGCCGCGGATGCCTTCTTTGGAGCGCTTTTGAAAATCAGCGAGAGCCCGGAGGAGTTCATGGACATTTTCCTCACGGTTCAGGGACTCCTCGGGGGTTTTGCAGGACCGCTTCAGGTCATCAATGTATCCGCACTCCGCCAAAATCTCGGACAGAATCGGGGAAGCTTCCGAGTCCGGCGTGGCGACCCGGATGCGTGCGGCCTGAATCTCTTCAGCAAAAGCCGCAATGGCTGATGCTGCCTTGCGGGAGCAGGTGGCCAGGTGGTCGGGGTGTTGCAGGGCCTCAAAGAGCGGGATCTCCCGCTCTGCGCTGAAGCCCAGTGCCAATTCCACCGTTCCGGCCCCGATGCCCCGGGGAGGGGTGTTGATGATTCGCAGGAGGGCGGGGTCATCCGAGGGGTTAACCAGCACGGTGAGGTAAGCGGTGATGTCCTTGATTTCCCTGCGCTCAAAAAAGCTTTTTCCACCCACCAGACGATACGGAATCTGCGCCTTGCGCAACTCGCCCTCCAGAAGTCGCGACTGGGCATTCATACGGTAGAGAACCGCAAAGTGTTCCCAGGGGAGTCGGTCAGAGTTGCGGTGAGCGGCAATTTCCGCAACCACAAATTCAGCCTCTTTTCTGTCATCGGGCACCCCAAGAAACCGAACCGGTTCCCCTTGCGGGAGATGGCTGATCAGGCGTTTTTCCCGTCGGCGGGGATTATTGCGGATGAGTCGGTTGGCGGCACCAAGGATTTCCGGGGTGCTGCGATAATTTCGCTCCAGCCGGATGATTTTTGGGTTCGGGAAATGCCGCTCAAACTCAAGGATGTTCGAAATCTCAGCCCCTCGCCAGCCGTAGATGCTCTGATCATCATCGCCCACCACACACACATCCGGACGGTCTCCGCCGGCCAGCATCGTGACCAGATCCAGCTGGAGGCGGTTGGTGTCCTGGAATTCATCCACCAAAAAATGACGGGCCCGCGCAGCCCACTTTTCACGCACCTCAGGGAAATCGGCCAGCAGTTTCACGGCTTGGACAAGGAGATCATCAAAGTCCATCGCATTCAGAGCGCGAAGTTCCTGCATATAGCGCAGGTAAACGGCGCCAATCACGGTCTCTTCGTCCTGGGGTGGGGCCCACGCATTGTTTTTTGCTTTGCTGATCAGGTTTTTGGCAAGGTTGGGGTCCAATTTTTCATCCTTGGCAGTGACGCGGGTGATGATTTTTTTGATGAGACCGAGTTGGTCGCCTTCGTCAAAAATCGAAAAATTCTCTTTGTAGCCAAGGAGGTGGGCATCGGCCCGGAGGATCCGAACGCAGAGCGAGTGGAAGGTGGATGAGGTGATTTGTTTGGCGTCATCGGGGTCCACCATGCCCGCAATACGCTCTTTCATCTCGCGAGCGGCCTTGTTGGTGAAGGTGACGGCAAGGACTTTTGACGGATCTGCCCCGCAGCCTACAAGCCAGGCAATGCGGGCCGTGATCGTGCGGGTTTTGCCCGTGCCGGCCCCAGCAAGGATGAGCATTGGCCCGTCTTCGTGCGTTGCAGCATCATGCTGCTCCGGATTGAGGTCGGAGAGGCGGAATTTCATAACCCCAAAATGCGCGCACAGACCTCAGCAACCACCCGGGGGAGAAGCCGGTGTTCGGCCTCCTGAATGCGGGCATGAAGCGATGCGGCGGAATCTCCCGGAAGGATAGGCACCCGTTCCTGAGCGATGATTTCGCCGGTGTCCATTCCGTCATCCACATAATGAACTGTGCACCCCGTCTCGGTTGCTCCCGCTTCCAGGGCTTGTTTCCAGGCATCCAGGCCGGGGAATTGTGGAAGCAGCGAGGGGTGAATGTTGATCATCCGATGGGCAAAGGCTTCGAGTAGGGGTTTTTTCACCATGCGCATGTAGCCGGCCAGCACCAGCAACTCGACGTTTGCGGCCTTGAGCCGTTCTGCGACCGCCATCTCCACATCGTCGCTCAACCGGGTTTGATATCGCGACTCCTTGATGGTCTCAGCTGGAATCTTGGCACTCCGGGCAAGTCCCAAAATCCCGGCCTCGGCATTGTCTGAAAGCACAATCTCCACGCTCGCGGGGATCTGACCGGAGGAAATCCCCCCCAAAAGTGCCGCGAAATTTGAACCTTTCCCCGAACCAAGAACTCCAAGTTTAACCATTGCGAGCCGCATGATGCATGGGATTCCCGGAACAGCAAGCCGATCTGCGCCGAAGTGTCCGGCCTATGGGATTTTTTTTGAAATTGCTTCCCGGTAAAGGACTTCGATCCGGTCGGATTGTGCCTCCTGTGAAAAGTGCTCGTTGATCCGCCGGGAAGCGCCTTCGGAAATTTTCGCATAGAGCGAGGGATCATTCGTCAGCCGGAGGAGGGCTTCGGCGAGTTGGTCCGGCTGATGTTCCTCACAGAGGAGCCCGCTGATCGTGTCCTCCACGGCCTCGGGAATCCCGCCATGCCATGTGGCCACCGGGGGAATTCCATGGGCCATGGCCTCCAAGAGCGCATTGGGGACACCCTCGGTGTCACCATCCACAGTTTCGCTGGGGTGAAGGTAAAGGTGCGTCTTTTCGAATTTTTTTGTCAGCTCCTCCTGCGAAAGAAATCCGCAAAAATCCACCGAGCCTGCCAGTCCGAGTTCGTCAACAAGCTCGCTGAGCGGTTCTTTGAGCGGGCCCTCACCGGCAATCGTGAAGGACGCGCGGGGAAACTGGCGACGGAACGCAGCAAAAGCTTTCAAGGCGGTTGCCATGCCTTTTTTTGGAACCATCCGACCGGCCTGTAAAATTGACCAGGCCCCATCAGAGGGTGGCGTGATTTTTTGTCTCATAATCGGGGGGAGAACCGCCCGCATCACACGAATCTTCTCCTCTGGGCATCCCAAGGATCGCACGTGATCGGCCAGATGCTGCGATCGGCACGGCACAAGCGTGGCCCGGGCAAACATCTCCCCGAGCGCCTTTCGGTAAGTCAATCCCTTCATTGCCCCGGCCACATCCGACCCATGAAATGACACCACCACCGGAACGGGCGAGTTCTTGATTATGGGAAGCAAATGAATCGCCGCACTGCCAAAAAAGATATGCAGTAAAACCCCGCTTTCCCGGCTCAGGATGTTTGTGATTTGCCGTGTTTCGCGGGCACTGATCTGCCAGGGGGCGCCGGTCCATCGCTCGACCAGTCGGCCAATTTCTCTCTGGCGCGATCGTTTCACAATGTGAGGGGTTTCTCCTGGCCATGATCCCCGCACTTTTTGGGTGATCACAATCGGACGAAAACTTTTTAAGGCGTGCACATGACGATGCACATGCCACATCTCCGGCTCGAGATAGGTCGCGCAAAAAAGCGCCACCCCCGGTCGCTCACCACTCAATGCCAAAAACAATCAGTCCCGCCGACTTGACGGGAGTCCCCGGCCCAAAATCTTTGCTCACATTTTTTTCACCAGTGCCAAAAGATGCCGGCGCCGCCGGATTCACCAATTGCCAGGGCTTTCTGGTCTCAAAGATATCTTTCACGATGCCCTCAATGGTCGGCTTGGTGGGCTCGATCTCCACGGGCACGATCTCCTGTTCCTCCGGCATGGTCACAATAAAGTCCTCGGCGGATGCCATCGCTACCGTGGAAAGGATCAGGATTAAAAACCGCAGCATGTGAGTAGGTTACTGTATTTCTCCGTCCTCTGACAAGACCGCATGATCGTAGGAAAATCCTGCAGGAATTTCTCTACTTGGGCTCTTTCCAACCGTATTTTCTGTCGAGTGTGGAGGGGTTGATGTATTCGCCAATCAGTTTTCCCTCTGAGTCAAATGCTCGGAACCAGAGGCCCACAACACGATCCTTGGCCCTGCGACTTGCTCCCGTTTCGAAATACCAGTTCGAAGCCAATTTGGCCTGACTCAAAGTGATGGCATCCGTGTCAAATTCGACCGCTTTGTTCGTCAACATTAATGGAAAAACCTTTTTCCCTGTAAGCTGCTGGACCTTGGGTTTGTCCGTGGAACCGTGTTCCTCCTCCTCATAGAGAATGTTGTATTTGATGACCACATCAGTCAAATCCCGGAAAGACTTGCTCGTGGCTTTCACGGTATAAACAATCTCCTTTTCCTCAACGACTGTGTTCACGCCGTTCCGCTCTTTCGAATAATCAAGCCGCTTCCGACTCGCCGTGAATGAGACATCATGCATCAACGCTTTTGCCTCTCCCATGCCAACCCCAGCCACCAACGCCAAGCAAACTATTAAAGTTTTCACGGTTTCTTCTTAATCAAAATTTGTGGGCCGTGTCACCCCCATTTGCCATTTGTGGCGAAAATGTCACCTCGTGGAAAAATGGAAAACTCAAAGTGGCGCAGTTGTGGTTCATTTCCCCAATCAAACCCGTGAAGAACTTAAAACTTAAGTTCCCAACTTTTTCGAAACCTTGGCACGGCACATGCTATATCTTATCTCGTTCTGGGGGGAACAACAGCCCGTCGTAACATTCGTTGCGGCGGGCTGTATTTTTTCATTCGCAAGATGGAGGATTGTCAGATTGATGTGCCACTCCCCATAGTCCCTTGCAAGTGAGTGGCCAAACGGACGATCTCGAAACGCAGGCAAATTTTTCACGTCTTTGTGCGTCGTGCGGAATGTGCTGCAATGGTGTTTTGTTTTTTGGGGCGGTGCTTCAGCCAAAAGACGATCCTCGGCTGCTAGCAGCAATTGGGCTCAGGATTAAGAAACATGGGGGGACTCCACACTTGCTTCAACCCTGCCCGGCACATCAAAATGGTTGTTGTGTGGTCTATGATCAAAGGCCGGAGCGATGCCGGGTTTTCGAGTGCCGCCAGTTGAAAGCTCTTGCGGCTGGGGAGACCACGGAAGAACAGGTTATCGAAAAGATTCACGAAGCCGGGGAGCTTGTGGTCCGCGTGCGAGAGCTGCTCGAGGCTGCGGGGGACATCCGAGAAAACAAAGCCTTTCTCGCCCGGTGTGCGGCAATTTTTACCGAGCCGCTCGATCCATCCCCCGAGGCCGCTGAAATCCGCAGTCAGCTGCAAGTGGCAATGAAGGCTTTGGAGGATTTATTGGATCGGGATTTTCGTGTCGAATAGGATTCGTTAACGATATTTTACAGGATGCCCATCATTGAACCTTCGACCTATGCCCCGCCGCCGGGTCTTTGGGGGGGGCATCTCCAGACGATTTACCCGGCCTTATTTCGCAAGTTGGAGCAAGTCACGCAGTTGAGGGAGCGCATCGAGACGCCGGACGGGGACTTTCTTGATTTGAATTGGAAAATCAGCGGGAGATTTTCCCGGGTCGCCGTTCTTTCGCATGGGCTCGAAGGCGATGCCGGCAACACCTATATTCAGGGAATGGCTGCTGCTCTCAACCGCAAAGGGTGGGATATTTTGGCATGGAATTTTCGAGGATGCAGTCAGGAGCCCAACCGCCTGCTGCGATCTTATCACAGCGGCGAAACCGGCGATTTACAAACGGTGATCACGCATGCCCTCGCCTCCGGGCGGTACAATCAGTTGGGTTTGATTGGGTTCAGCCTTGGCGGAAATATGACCCTGAAATACCTCGGCGATTTGGGCTGCAACGTGGATCGAAGAATTGTTGCCGCCGTGGTCTTCTCCGTGCCCTGCGATCTGGCCTCCAGTTCCCAGGCATTGGAGAAATTCACGAACCGGATTTATATGCATCGATTTCTTGTGGGGTTGCGAAGAAAAATCCGTGAGAAGATGCTGCGATTTCCAGGGGAACTGACCGAT
>JBGTAR010000254.1:0-5910 GCA_041749815.1 Terrimicrobiaceae bacterium | reverse complement strand
CCTGACCAATTTTATGCCGGAAACATCAGCATCAGCTTCTAAAAACATCCTTGCCAGTGATGTGGACGTCAAAGGCACCATCCGCTTTGAGAGTGAATTGATTTTTGACGGAAAACTGGAAGGGGAGATCGTCTCTGAGGCAGGTCTTCTCACTCTTGGTAAAAATGCGAATGTGCATGGGGAAGTCAAAACCAAGGCGGTGGTTGTGCATGGCACCGTGACAGGAAATATCACCGTGGTGGAACGGGCCGAGTTAAAGGCCAGTTCCCAACTGACCGGTGACCTTGCTGCGCAGCGGATCATCATCGAGGAAGGTGCCACCTTTATTGGCCGGTCCGAGGTCACCCCTAATCGTGGGGGAATTGCTCGTGCTGCCACCCCGGCCGCGACGACACCGGCCGCTGACAACAACCGGAAAAATCAGCCCGCTTCGGCTTCCTGATTTTTTCGAGGACTATTCCGAAGTCAGATTGACCTGCACTTTCCGAACACCACTTGTGTTCAGGGCGGTGTTAATAGCAGATGCCATGGTTTGGGGCTCGAAATGCGCTGGGGCATCCAGTGTGACTGTTCCAGAGCTGACTTTCGCAGTGCTGGCCAGGTCGTCTTCCGCGACCGCCTTGAGGCTGGCCCTCACACGGCTGAGCAGAATCGCATCTTCAAAGAGGCCTTGATCCTCTTGCGCCATGGCGTTGTTGCCTGCGAAAACAAGCACACCAGGGGAGGCTGATTCCAATTGGCCTGCTGTCACAAAACTTGCGATGGGTGCACTGTTCGCAGGGGGCTTTGACTTGACTGGTGACTCGGGTGCAGGAACTTCCGTCGCTGCCTGCGGAGCTGATTGGTCAGACGGTTGCACACCGGTGTTTGCTGGGGGTTTGGGCTCGGGCTTGTGGCGAGGCTTGGAAACAGATCTGGGCTTTTTCTGGGGAGGTTTGATGGCTTTGTTGTCAGCAGGTGCCGGCGTGATCACGACGATGTTTGGCTCGGGCGGTTGGGGGGAAGGTGTGGAGCATCCTGCCAACAGGACCCCCAAACAAAGAACTGGAATCAGAAGGGGGGGAGAAAAATGCACCATGGATGACATTTCGCACGGGGGGGCAGGAATTTCAATGCGGTTTCCCGCCTGACCGGCAATTTCTCCCGCTTTTTGCGGGCTACCCGTCTCTTCGGGGAATGATATCGATCTGTTGCCGGAGCCGCGCGATGCGTTTTTCTGGCAGGATCCCCCGCCAGGAAACACCCGGGTAGATCAGGGCCTCTCGGCCAATGATGGACCCCGGTGAGATCACGCTGTTACATCCAATTTCCGCATGGTCACCCACGATGGCTCCAAACTTTCTTAAGCCGGTTGGTTGGGTAGAATCTGGCAGTGAGACGGTCACTTCCCTCCGGTCCAAACGCACATTGGAAAGAATCACGCCGGCCCCAAGGTGCGATTTGTATCCCAGAATCGAATCCCCCACATAGTTGAAATGGGCGACTTCCGCCTTATCGAAGATGAGACAATTTTTGAATTCGCAGGAATTTCCCGCGACGACATTGTTTCCAATGATCACATTTTCACGGATATACGCCCCATTTCGGATCTGGCACCCTTCGCCAATCCATGCGGGACCTTTAATCATGGCACCAGGCTCAATGACCGTCCCCTGACCCACAAACACATCCGGTCCGATAAAGGGTTTTCCAATCAGGGTGCCAAACATGGCAGGCTTCAGCCGGAATTGAAGGTAGGGAGCTATTTTTTCCAAGGCCTGCCACACATGCTCCACATTGTCAAAAATGACCCGATGGTCTGTGTGGTTAAGATCAAGAAATTTCCCCGGCGAAAACATTAGCGACTCACTTGTTAATTTGCTCAACCAATTGGTCCAAAACCTCCGCTGGTTTGCTCCCGGTCGTGATCGTTCCTCTGGCAGCTTCAATCTCCGGAAGCAGGGCTTTGGCCGCTTCAGGATTGGCAGCGGCTTCAACTTTTCGTTTCAACCCGAGAACCAGGCGGGCGTCTTCGCGGTAGGGCTTTGCGAAGGTTTTGTATTCCCCAATCCAGGGGTAGTCCTTCGGCGGGCGTCCGTAGCCAAACATTCTCAGGATGGGTTCAGCATTTTCAAGGTCTCCAAGGTTCCAGTTGTGCATGGCAAAACAAAAGGCTCCGAATGACTCGAAGTTGGCGTTGGAGTAAAGGCTGGCTGTGCGTCGATCAATCACCTTGTCCTGTTGAGCAAGCAGACGGCATGACTCAACAAAAAAGTTTGCAACAGCAATTTCCGGTTCCGCGGTGGTGTACAGGTCGCCCTTCTGAATATGATCAAAAATAGCCGCGGCCCCAGCGGAGTCACCCAGGAGAAGTGCGGTCAGGCCTTCGTTCATCATCGCCCAATTTTTGTGGGGCTGCGTGATCCCAGGGGTTTCCGACAGATTGCGGAACTCGCTTCGGGCTTCATCAAACTGATTGTTCGTGGCAAGTTGCACAGCATTTGCGAAGGCCGCATCAAATTCCTCTGGGATAAACGTCCCGGGTTCAGTTTTGACAACGCCCGGGAAAATTTGATCACGATAATAATAGATCACCCCACCTGCCATCAAAGCCACGATCAGCAGTACCAAGGTGATCCATGCCGTAAAATTGCGGGTTTCCTTCGTCTCGAGCACCACGCGGGCTTTGGGCTGTGGGGGTTTTTTGATGCGCTCGGTGAGCTTGTTTTTTGCGTAGCCAAGGTGCTCGATCAATTCGGCATAAGAGGCATAACGGTCGTCAGCATTTTTTGCGATCATCCGGTTGATCACATAGGCGGTCTCGCTGGACACATCCGGCGCGAAGGCCTGCAGGCTGATGGGCTGGCTTTTGAGCTGTTTGAGGGCCACCATGGATGCCGTCTCCGCCTCATATGGGGGGCGGCCAGCAAGGGCATGGAAGAGGGTTCCCCCAAGGCTGTAAATATCACTTCGAAAATCCTCCGGCTGATTGTCCAGTTTTTCTGGAGCAATATAGTAGGGGGTTCCCCAAATTTCGCCCACCGCGGCCGCAGCTTCATCCATGATGATGGCCAGACCGAAATCCACAAGTTTTGCAGTGTGTGCGTCAGCAAACAGAATATTCCCCGGTTTGATATCGCGGTGAATCAGATCTTTTTCCAACGCCGCCTGAAGGCCCTCCGCGATTTGCATTCCAATCTGAAGCACCTGCATCTCGGGAACGCGTCGTTGCAATGCCAGGAGGTCGTCCAGCGAGGCGTTGGGGATCAATTCCATTGCCATGTAAAATTGGCCGTGATCTTGGCCGAACGAAAAAACTTTGACCACGTAGGGGTGGTTGATCGAAGCCGTGATGCGGGCCTCGGCCGCGAGTTTTTCCCGCTCTTCGGGGCTGCTGGCCAGCTCTCGTTTCAGAACTTTCAGCGCCACATGCCGATTCAGATTACAATCCAGCGCCTTGAACACCTGCCCCATTCCGCCCTGACCAATCAGTTCCAGCAGTTTGTAGTGGTTAAATTGTTTGCGGGCCCGCAAGGCCTGGCCGCAGCTTGGACAGTGAATTTTTGAGAAGGGATCCTGCAGGGTCACATCCATGAGGGTCCCGCAAGCAGGACAGGCTTCCAAGAGTTGGCCATCGGAAGCCGCTTCGTGCATGGGATTATCCTCCAATACCGGGAGGGAATCCATGAGTTCCGGTTCCTCGGGGGGAGGGGGTTCTACGGCTTCTGCCTGCTCCGTATCACCACTTTCCTGATTTGATGGAGGGGTGGCAAGGGTTTCCTCAGGGCTCTCGGTTGGGTTGGCCTCATCCGGTGCTGTTGGAGGATCTTCAGTAGGTTCTGGCATTGATCAGATTGGGGAAAACCACGTAGTTACCAGAATTATCGAGAAAGTGCCACAAAGAAACCTGCAGATGGTCATTTGGGGTGAACACCCCATGGCTTTCGAATCAAAGCCCATGTCCAGGTGAAGCCAGCCATTCAAAAGAAAGGGAAGGTGATGAGCAGACGGCACTCTTCGGTCTGCCCAGTGCTGCTTTTTCAGGTTTGGATCATCAAAGGCACCCACCGGAGGATTGATTCCTGCCGATCAACCCCGGGAGGATCCCATCACATTCACCACCATCTCGCGCCGATGCGGAGCCCTTCGGTGCTCAAACAAAAAAATTCCCTGCCAGGTGCCCAACATCAGCCTTCCTCCGCCAATAGGAATCACCTCGCTCGTTCGGGTTAATACCATCCGAATATGAGAGGTCATATCATCGGTCCCTTCCAACGTGTGTACGTAACCGTCCGTATCCTCAGGGACGAGCCGCTCAAAAAAAGTGAGCAGATCCTGCGCTGCCGATGGGTCCGCATTTTCAAAAATTACCAGGCTCGCACTGGTATGACGGATAAAAACGGTGGCAGTCCCGTCAGTGACGCCACTTGCAGCCACACAACTTGCCACCTCCGCAGTGATTTCTGTGAGGCCTTTGCCTCGCGTGGGGATCACAAAGGAGCTGGTGATCGAGTTCATGGCAGGATGTGGTCAGGTAGAACTCTCCCCCGGGCATCAAATTGAACACCTTCTTCCTCCAGCAGCGCACGCTTGCGCTTCAGTTCCGGGCCACCGGTCTGGCCGAAAAAACCTCCCAGCGAGCCGTCACTGGCGATCACACGATGACATGGCACCTCCGGGGCAAAGGGATTCTTTCGAAGGGCCTGCCCCACAGCACGCGGAGAACGGCAGCCAATGCGAGCCGCCACGAAAGAATAAGTTGCCACTTTCGAACGCGGCACTTGCCGCACGGTCTCATAAACTTTGGTTTGAAAGGCTGTCGGCAGAGCTATTTTCATGGAGAGTTGCGGTCTGAGAATATGAGCATACAGTGAAATTTGAAATTATGAAACAAACCATCGCATTTCAGAATTATTCGCGCCGTGAGAGTCTGGGCCTCGGCCTGGGTGCCCTCGCTGTTGCTTTTTTTGGCCCCAACTTTTCTCTCCGGGCTCAGAGTCCAGCCATCCCGGCCTCGCCGCCTGCTCCGGACGGCCCGCTCACCCTCCCTCCTCTTGCTTACGCCTTTGATGCTTTGGAGCCAAACATTGATGCTCAGACGATGGAGATCCATCACAACAAACACCACAAAGGTTATGTGGATAATTCAAACCGCCTGCTGGCCAAACTCCCCGACCTCGCAAAACTCTCACCCGAGGAAGTGATCCTCAATCTGGACAAGGCCCCGGAAGATGTCCGAACCGGCCTCCTCAACAATGTCGGTGGCCACATCAACCACTCCTTCTTCTGGCAACTCCTCGCTCCCAAAGCTGGCGGACCGCCGACCGGTGCGGTCGCCGAGGCCATCACCAAATCTTTTGGTTCCTTCGAGGACTTCCAAAAATTGTTTAATGCGGCCGCCATGAAACGATTTGGCAGCGGCTGGGCATGGTTGGTGAAAAATAAGGACGGATCACTCGCCATCACCTCGACTCCAAACCAGGACCCTCCTCTCCTCAGTGGCCAGGTCCCCCTGCTGGGCCTTGATGTCTGGGAACACGCCTACTACCTCAAATACCAAAACCGCCGGGCCGAATATGTGGTGAATTTTTGGAATCTGGTGAATTGGGATTTTGTGAACGAACAGTTCAAAAAAACAGCCTGATCATTTCGGCACCCGCCTGAACAAGGACAAGGGGCTTATACGGCCCTTGTGCTTGTTGTTTGAGCGGAGACCGCCGGGTTCGGTGGAAGCAAAGATCTGAAGATATTTGCGCGGTTTGCAGCGCTCTCGTCGGACAAACTCAGAGCGGACAAACTCCTACACCGCTGGTTTGGGGGCTCCCAAACCGAGCGCCAGCAAGGAGGAACCAAAGAACAGGGAATTGATGCCGTAAAAAAGTCCAAGCACCCAAGCTGCATCCGAGGGCCAGCGGTTAAAGATCATGATGC
>JBGTAR010000253.1:0-3277 GCA_041749815.1 Terrimicrobiaceae bacterium | reverse complement strand
GCATTCACAGCGCGTTCGGCTTCCGCCTTGCTTGCAGTGCCGAGGGTTTTTTGAACTTGGGCTACGAGAGCTACTTTGTTGGACATGTTATTTTTTTGTTTTAGAGAGTTGACGCTTGCGAAGGAGCGATCTCTGAGGATGTTATTTTAATGTCTGAATGTCAATCCTTGTATGGAAAAGAATTTGCCGTTTTTTCTGGCTTCCCGTCAGCGGCTCCTTGAGCTAAGACAGTCAGGATTGTGAGCGTCCCTTCTACTGAATCTCCCTCGATCCAAATCGAATCTGAACACGAAGTCCACACCCTCGACCACGTCGATCAATATTTGATCGTTGGGAAAGAGTCCGATGCCTCGGATATTCATTTGGGTGTGAACAGCAAGCCCATTTGGCGTCGCTTCGGGCGCTTGGAGCCCATCTGGCTCAAAGCCCCGGTGTTAACTGCTGCGGATACGGAACATCTGGCAATGTCATTTCTCACCGACCCGCAGAAAGCGTTGCTGGCTGAGCGGGGAGATGTGGATTTTGCCTACGCAAATTCTTTGGGAAGATTTCGAACGAGTGTGGTCAGGCAGCGGCTGGGTTTTGATCTGACCTTCCGAATCATTAACAGCACCGTGCGGTCCATGGACGAGCTTGCTCTTCCACCCCAACTCAAACTGCTCACCCAATACCACAATGGCCTTGTGCTTGTGACCGGTGCAGTGGGCAGCGGAAAAAGCACCACCCTTGCCGCACTCGTGCAGGAGATCAATTATTCGCGAAATGATCACATCATCACGCTGGAAGATCCCATTGAGTACATTATTGATTCCGGCCAGTGCCACGTCACCCAGCGTGAGGTTCATACCCACACCGCATCATTTGCCGCAGCCCTCCGCGGCGCCCTGCGCGAAGACCCGGACGTCATCATGGTCGGGGAAATGCGGGACCTGGAAACCATCTCCCTGGCAATCACGGCTTCAGAAACCGGTCACTTGGTGCTTGGCACCCTCCACACCGGCAACTCCGCAAGAACCCTGGACCGCGTGCTCGATGTGTTCCCCACCGATCAGCGTGATCAAATTCGCATCATGGTCAGCGAATCGCTGCGTGGAATCATCAGTCAGCAACTCATCCCCCGTGCGGATGGTCGCGGGCGGGCCCTCGCCATCGAAATCCTGATGAACAATCCTGCGGTGGGAAATCTGATCCGCGAAGGAAAAACCTTCATGCTTCCCGGCGTGATTCAAACCGGGCGAAAACAGGGAATGGTTCTCATGGATGACTCGATTGCCGAGCTGTTCCATGCGGGGCTGATCACGGCAGAGGAAGCGTTTTATCGTTGCGAGAACAAAACCCTCATGAAGGGCATTCTCAAAATGTAGGCCTGCCGCCAGGGATTCTCGCAGTCAGGAGCCAAAGATTTCCACAAATTTGTCCTCCGCATTCAGGGTGCCAATGAGGAGGAGTTCCTCGCCTTTCTCAAAGATGGTGGATGGGGCCGGGTTGAGGGTCAGCTTTCCAAGGCGTTTTGTCGCGATGATGCTGCAGCCGGTACGAGCTCTTAAATCGGACTCCCGGATCGACTGACCGATCAGCTCCTTTGGCATGGCGGCGTTAAAAACGTTCAGGCCTTCCGCCACGAGAAGGGTTTTCTGATTTCGAAGAAGGTTAAAAATAATATTTGAACCCATGGAGGCATACGACATCACGACGTCTGCGCCTGCGCTGTGAAGGCGCGCCACATTCGCATCGGAGTTTGACCTGGCAACAATCTGAATATCCGGACGCAACTTCCGGCAATAGATGGTGAGGTAGATATTGATATCGTCATCCCGGGCGGTAATCAGCACGGCCGGTGCCGACTCAATGCCCGCTTTGGAAAGCGTCTCAAAATCGGCGGCACTTCCCAAAATGGATTTCTCCATGCCGACAAGTTTTTCAGGAATTTTGTCGAGGATCCGGTAATCGAGGTCGATCTGGTCGAAAGCGCGGGCGACGGCCTTGCCGACCCGCCCTGCCCCGATAATCACGGAAGGTGCCGTGGCCCGGTGATAGATGCAGAACAAGGCATTGTAGGCCTCGATTTGGTCCATGGTTCCAGCCAGCAGGAGAAGGGTATCCGGAGTGAGTATCAGGTTCGGAGCAGGATTGTTGAAGAGGCCTCTCTGCCAGAGTCCGATGACATTCACCCCGGCCAATTCCCGGAGCCGGCTTTCGGCAAGGGTTTTTCCCTGGAGGGGAGTGCCCGCGACGATGGCCTCGGCGATGTGAAGCTGATCGAAGCCGCCAATGATATGCGCCTGGGCATCCGCCGCAATCGTGCGGCGCGCCAGGGCTCCCCCCAGTTGCTCGCCAAGCTGCATGACGTGAGAACTGCCTGCCAGCATCAGCACATCCAGCGAATCCACGGAGTTGGCGGTTGTCACAATCACGAGATCTTTGGACATCTCGCGTGCCGTGAAGGCCACGCTGGTATTTTCAAAATCATTGCCTGTGGCGGCCAGAAGGGCAGCCCTGTCAAATCCGCAGCGGCTGAAACTTGTGGGATCACTCAAGTCGGCAACCACCACTTTGATGCCCAGATCATGAAGGTTGAGGGCTTCCTCCATATCCTTGACCGCAAGAACATAGGGGGTTTGGTATTTTTCCAACTTACGGATCAGGGCAGCCGTCACCCCATCAAGACGTGTGAGAATCACATGCCCTTTCATATCCGAGGGCACATGACGGGGTGCCCGCGCCTCCTGTTGGGCTTTGACAAAGGGAGAGTAGAAGAACTCAATGAATGTGAAAGGCAGCAACACCAGAAGCAACAGCATACCCGTCGTAAGAACTACGACGGAAAACCCCCGGCCGAGATCCGACTGAAACGTGATATCTCCAAACCCCAATGTGGACATGGTGACCATTGTCCAATAGAGCCCGCTCATCCAGGAATAGGCCTGCCCTTCCCATTCCATGATGACGTGAAATAGAGCCGTATAAACCAGTATCAACCCGCAAAGAAACGCACCAAACCAAAAAAGGAAACGCAAGTTGCGTTTCCTGGAACGAGGCCTCCATACGGCAAGAAGGGTGGTGATTTGAGCGGGTAAAAACTTAAACACAACATCCCATCCTATGCGGAACTTTCCCTCCCGACAAGCCACAGGCGCCAGGGCAAACGCATTAAAAATGGCTCGGTTATCGAGCTTCTGCCCAGGGGGAACGGGCGTCCCGCCCGTTTGCAGACCGACTTCCGCGGGCAAGCGCTCTGCGCCATTCACAGGCGGGACGCCTGTGCTCCCTGTATAAG
>JBGTAR010000252.1:0-5675 GCA_041749815.1 Terrimicrobiaceae bacterium | reverse complement strand
TTTGAGGAATGCCAGCCAGCGATCCTTTTCTGTGCCGGATGGGGGTTGATAGAAGAGGCGGATGGCCGCGGATTCCACCAATGATTCCGGGCGGCTGCGGATCTCCGCAGGGAAAAGTTTGGTGAGATTGGCTGCGCTGGGTTGGTCCGATGAGGAAAGAAACAAGGTGCCCGCGAGATTGCAGCGTGCGAGAAAGGTCGAACCGCTGATCCACGCGCGGCCACCCTCCCAGCCCTTCACGTTGGGAGGGTCAAAAAGCGTTTGTCCCAGATCCCGGAGGGCGTTTTGCTGGGCCCGGGTGCCGGAAAGGGCCGTTTCCAAGCTCTTGGACGTCCCAACCATCCACTCGACTGGGCTTTTGATCTGAGAACGGATCACGGCAGGCGCATAGAAGTCGGGTGACAGGAACATGGCCCGAAGCACGGCGCGTGTTTGGTAGTTTGAGCTGCGATACGTTTCTTGCAGAGCCTTTCCGGTTTCAGGAGGGGGGTTCCCGCCTGCAAAAAATGCCCACAGTTTGTTGACAAGGTGGGCCGCACACTCCGGCTGATCCAGAAGAAGACTCACGAGCCCCTCCGCGTCATATGCGCCAGTTTTGCCAAACACAGATTTCTCCCCTGTGTCCGCACGGCGTTCCTGAAAGGCCACTTCCTGAGTCATGGGATTGATTTGATACCCCGTGAATGCACGCGCAGCTTCCCGAATGTCCTCTTCGGAGTAATGCCCCTCGCCCAGAAGAAAAAGCTCCATGAGCTCCCTCGCAAAATTTTCATTGGGTTTTTTGTTCGAACTACCCGCAATGTCGAGATATCGCATCATCGCAGGGTCCCGTGGCATCTCACAGGCCAGATCACGCAAGCTGCCAAGGGCATGGATTCGAAAGAGTTCATTCTGGCGCCAGAGGAAGCGGGGATTACGAACCTTGATGACGCTGCATGCGAAGTGTCCATGCCAGAAGAGAACCATTTTTTCACGGGTGGGATTTGCGGAATACCTCATGCGCTGAAGCCACCAGGCCCTGAGATCAAAAAGCGCTTTCTGCTCGGCCTCCCGGGCTTGCTTTTTTGCCATCATGTTGGCGGTGGGGTCATCTCTTGTATCCCTGATACCCATGAAGAGGGCAATCTGTTCTTCTTTGTTGGAATAGGAATCCAGGGCCGGGAACAAATCGTCATCCTCCTGGACGTCCAGAAGCCGGTCCACGACACGAGTGGCCCCCATCTTGTGGGCCTCATCAATCTCGGAGGGACTGCCTCCAAATCCCGCCCGAGCAAGAAGGTGGGCAGCGTGTTCACGCGTCCAGCCATACAGAGTCGATTCGACAGCCATATCAAAGAAACCCCCATGTCGCATGAAAGTTGCGGAGGAAAGTGCGTGCCATGAGCGATTTAGCAGGCATAAAAGGGGAGATGGAATTTGTGAGCATGGCCCGTGGCGTGGAAATCGGAGCAAACTCTTACCTTCTTCGCTCCAAAGGTAGGCATGTGATTCTTGATGCCGGGTCTCACCCCAAACGCGAAGGGCTCACCTCTGCCCCCGATTTCGGGGCCTTTGCCGAGGGCAGTGCCCAAGCCGTCATTATCACCCACTCGCATCAGGACCATGTCGGTGCGCTGCCCATCCTGACCCGTCGTGAACGCAATGCCCGGGTCTTCATGACAGAGGCCACCGCCCGAATCTCTGATGTGATGCTCCACAATTCGGTGAATGTGATGATGCGCCAGAAGGAAGAGCACAACATTCAAAGTTATCCGCTTTTTACCCATCGGGGCGTGGAACTCTCCCGCGAAGCCTGGCAACCGTGCAAATACCGGACCACCTATGACCTCAAAGGCGAGCGGGCTTCGGAAGAGAACGATGCCGTTTTTGAATTCTATCCCGCGGGTCATATCCTGGGAGCTGCCGGGGTAAAAATCCAACTCGAAGGAAAAACCATTTTTTACACCGGCGATGTCAATTTTGAGAATCAGACTCTTATCAAAGGGGCCGACTTTCCGGAGAGCGGCGTGGATGTCCTCATCATCGAAACCACCCGTGGCGACTCACCAACTCCCCCGGGATACACACGAGCCAAAGAGGAAGAGCGGCTTGCGGAATCGATCAGCGAGGCCTTTGAAAGGGGCGGAAGTGTCACGATTCCTGTCTTTGCACTGGGAAAAACCCAGGAACTCCTCGCCATGTTGTGGCGGATGCGACTTTCAGGCCAGTTGGCCTCCGTGCCGATTTACATTGGAGGCCTCAGCACAAAATTGACCACCATTTACGACTCCTACTGCGAGGATGTGCAGCGCCAATACTCCGAACTCCAGCTTCTTCAGGAAATGGCCCCCTACGTCCTCTCCGGCAATGAGGTGGTCACCATGCCTGCACGCAAAAAATGCATCTTTGCAATTTCGAGTGGGATGATGACGGAGAACACCCTCTCCAACATCTTTGCGAGAAAGATCCTTGGAGACCCCAAGCAGAGCCTCTTTTTTGTGGGATATTCCGATCCCGACTCACCCTCCGGAAAACTGCGCGCCGCCAAGCGCGGGGACCTCATCCAACTTGATTCCAAACTGCCTGCACTTCCTCTGGAATGCGAGGTGAAGGAATTTAATTTCAGCGCCCACGCCAGCCGCGAAAGCCTCCTGAACTACGCCATCGCTCTCAAACCGAAAAAAATCCTCCTTGTCCATGGCGACCGGCCGGCCATCGACTGGTTTCATCTTCGACTCCACCGCGACCTCCCGGAAACCGAGGTGATCATCCCCGAACCCGGGGTGAAAATTCCGCTTTAAAAGACCTCCGAAAACAGCTGATTCATCGCGGCAAAGGATCGTGCCGCAGCCCTCGGATTGTAGAGAGCTTTCCCGGGATCATTGGCCTGGGGATTCGTGAACGAATGCACGACTCCGCCAAAACTCACCAGTTCCCAATCCACATTTGTTTTGCGCATGGCCTCTTCAAAAGCACGGACTTCGGAAGGTGGAACGAATGGATCGGCATCCCCATGCAAAACCAGCACACTGCCCTGAATTTTGTCGGAGTTGGCAAGCGTGGTTGAGTCCAAACTGCCATGAAATGACACAAATGCCTGGAGGGGTGTTCCCGTCCGGGCAAGTTCCAGCACCGCTGACCCTCCAAAACAAAAACCAATCGCAGCGATCTTTTCGCTGGTGAAAGGGATCTCCTTGGCGAGGGATTGAAAATGTTTGAGCGCAGCTTGCGTGCGGCTTGAGAGTTCCGCGGGGTCCCCTTTCAGTTTACCCGCGATCTGGCCCGCTTCTTTGGGCCCGTCTGGCCGGACGTCTTTCCCATAAACATCGGCCACATAAACCACCACGCCGGCTTCTTTGGCCACAAGCTTGGCCTTTTCGATGGAATTCGGTGTGACACCCAGCCAGTTGGGGACCATGAGGACGCCGGGAAGTGATTTGTCTGACTTGGGCGAGACCACCGTGGAGGCATAAGTGGCCCCCTCGTGAACAAACTCAACCGAACGAACATCAAAGTCTTCGCTCTGTTGAGCAAAAACCGCTGAAGACAAAAGGGACATCGTAAGCAAGCACGCTTGGATTTTCATCCCACCAAGGTAGTGAGAAATTGGCTCGGGTCAAAAATTGAAAACCTCTAAAAATTATTGAGGTTGTTCTTGTCGGGATTTTTGACGCTTGGCAGCCTCCAAGCCTCGCCGCGCATAATCAATGATGTATCCCTCATGGAGGAGCCAGGAGAGGTCTTTCGCCACAGAAGCTTCGCGCTCGGCTTCCCCTCCTGCAGGCAGCGGGCGCAAGGCGATGATTGCTTTGCGGCGCTCGTCGCGTGGCGTTTTGGGGTTCTCCTCCAGATAACTGAGGATGCCGCTGAGACCCTCTGAGATTGGGGTTGTCACACGGTCAAGATAGCGCGGCCTCGCGATGGAAACATAGGTGATATTATCGTGAGCCTTGAAGATTTGCAGCCCCCGGGAAGAAAGGGCCTGCCCCAAGCTGTGTGCCAGAGGCAGAGGAAACCGACGGAGATCTTCCACCGCGCGACGGGCCAGAACTTGAACGCCTGCAAAAGAAGCGTTCAGAAGCACATGACCGGGGACGTCCACCTTGTCGCCCGCGGCAACAATCACCGCAGCAGCATGATGTTCGCGAAAATGCCGCTCCACATCCTCCAGAGTGGCCAGTTTGACCGGCTCACTTCCTTCAGCAGTTTCCAAAGTATAAAACTCGTCCTTCACGCTCCGCTCGTCTTTCCATTTCTGGATCATTTCCTCGTCCCGAACCATGCGCACACGGCTCTTATAGGTCTCAAAAGGCATGGACGAAAATCTTTCGGAGTGAAGTTTGCGCAGGCGGTCCTGATAGTCGTGGTAGTTGGGTGGACCGAAAAGGGTCCCTGTCATTCCACAAACCGCCACACACGCGTAGGAGCCTTTGGGCGGCTCGATCGTGATCCTGTCGCGGCGGTAAAACGTTTCCAAATGACGGCTCACGGCATGGGCAACCGCTGCGCGCTCGCTTGGCCATACCGATCCATCGGTGGTGAATTGGAAAAGTGGCACACCATCCTTGCGCTGAAGTTCCACCAAATAGCGTTCCGGCTTCTCAAGGATCAGCTGGGCCAAATCGAAGAGGGGATAAGCAACGGCAGAGGACTTGATCTGACGCGCCAGCCCGTCAATTCCCCGTGGATCGGCGATAATACGAACGTCCCAGCCTGTGAGCGATGGGTCAGGCCGCGGGGCCTCACGACGAGGACCCCGGGAATCGTCCCGCCGACCATCACGCTTTTTATCCCGGCGATCTCCGCCTCCCGCGCGGGCACGGTCGCCAGTGCGGGGAGGACGGCGATCGGAACGCGGGCCACCCCGTTCATCACGCCGCTGCCCTGAACGCTCGGGCGCATCCTTAAACCGTTCCGCCATGCGGGCCAACTTCTCCGTGCCGGATGACTCCTTCACCCAGGACGGCTGAAAACTCAGGGTGAGGTCAATTTGGAGATTGGCCGGTTCGGGTTTGGAAGAGGGTTCTTCACTCATAGGATGGCGATGCTAGCATGTCCCCGAACGAAGCGCGAAGGGTAGTTCAACGCGATCTTTGTCTGCGGGATGATTTTCTCGGATTTGGGAACTCATGCACTGTGTAGGTTTCGAACCTACGACCCCCGCCGTGTGAAGGCGATGCTCTACCACTGAGCTAACAGTGCGGAAAAGGAGGACGAAACTAGCTCGTTCCTGCCGGTCAGGCAAGGAAGATGTTCAAATGAGAAAATTATGAACTCACCGCTTGGTCGGCGGGCACCCATCGTTGGATGGCGCTGCGGAGTTCAATGAGAGAGACCGGTTTGGCCAGCACCTCATCCATTCCGCATTCGAGACAGTGTTGATTGTGCTCTGGAGTGACATGCGCGGAGAGGGCAAGGATGGGCATGTGTCGAGAGTGGCCATTCTCCCGGCGGCGAATTTCTTTGGCGCAATCATACCCATCCAGGACGGGCATCTCGCAGTCCATGAAGATGAGGTCAAAATCCGAGACGGCCAGGGCAGCGAGGGCCTGCTGGCCATCGGCGGTGACGGAGACAAGGCAGCCCATCTTGCGGAGGAGGAGAGAAATCACTTTTCGGTTGGAGGGGTTGTCTTCGACGACCATCACGTTCGGAGGATTTTTCCAAAGCATGGCTTCCTGACCAACCTTCGGCGG
>JBGTAR010000251.1:0-5533 GCA_041749815.1 Terrimicrobiaceae bacterium | reverse complement strand
TTCATCTTTTTTGTGGTGTGTTCGACGCTTCTGAGGTCCTTTTCGATTGCTCAGGACAAAACCGGTGCGGCGCGCTACACGATTTTTAATCGCCGCGTGACCTTCTCGAGCGGGTTGTTATTTGCCGTGTGTCTGACCTTTGCCGCCATCGACTGGCTAATGGCGCTCGACTACCATTGGTTTTCCACGATGTGGGGCGTTTATATTTTTGCGGGAACAGCCCTCAGCTCGATGTGCATGCTGGTGCTGATCATCACCGCGCTGCGTGGGGCCGGGTATTTCCAGGGGGTCATCTCCATGGAACACTACCACATCATGGGCAAGCTCATGCTGGCTTTCACGATCTTTTGGGCTTACATCTCGTTCAGTCAGTACATGCTGATCTGGTATTCAAACATCCCAGAGGAAACCATCTACTTCCTGCGCAGGAACACGGGATCGTGGTGGTATTTGCAAATTCTGTTGGTGGTTGGCCATTTCGTCCTGCCCTTCCTCTTGCTTCTCCCCAATGCCGGCAAAAAAACCCCGGCCTTCCTGTGTGGCATGGCCCTCTGGATTTTGTTCATGCATGCCATCGATCTCTACCAAGTGGTCCTGCCAGCGCTTCACAAGAATGGCATTCAGCCAAGTTACCTTGATCTTTTTGCACTCCTGGCCATCGGATGCACGCTGGCAGCCGTATTCCTTAAGAGACTGGGAGAATCTTCGCTCTTTCCCTCGAAAGATCCCCGCCTTCCTCAGTCCATCGCCCTGAAAAATTGATGTCAGAAAATCCACAATCTCCAAAAAGCGTCTGGCCAATGTTTGTGATTGGTCTCATAGCGCTGGCCCTGTTCCTGATTGGAACCGTGGCGTTGTTGTCATTCTCAGGCCCCACCCCGGACGAAGGAGCCGCCCGTTCCCAAGAACGCACCAAGGCGTATGCGGAACTCCAGGCGGAAAACAAAATGCGGCTGGAGACCTTCGCATGGGCCGACAAGGCCAAAGGCTCGGTTCAAATTCCCATCGATCTTGCCATTCAACTGACACTTCCCCGTCTTCAAAACAAGCAGCCCACACCCGCCGATCCAATCATTGTTGCTGCGCAAGTGGCGGCACCTGAGCCGGCCGCATCGCCGGAAGCCGGGGCAACTCCAAGCGCAGAGCCGATTGCAGCGGAGCCTGCTGCGTCTGAGCCCACGCCAATGCCAGCCACGCCATGATTATTTCGGCAATTCTCATCCTCGGCGGACTTATCTTCTTGAGCGGAACCGCTCTCATCGCGTTTTATTGGGCCGCACGTGACGGCCAGTTTCGCGATTTGAAAAAAGGATCCGAGGTGATCTTCGATGAGGATGAACCCATTGGCCAGCCCACGGACCGCTTTCCTGTGAAACTTAAAGCATGACCACTCTCGCAGCATCACTGAATCCCAGCTCGAATGAGAAGACACTCGACAAAATCGAGCGTTCCGCGATCGATGCGTCTGCCCGGCTGCCGGTGCTTTTGTTTTTTGGAACGGCAATTTTCTGGTTGTTGGTTGGTTCCCTACTGGCTCTTCTGGCCGCATTCAAGATGAACATTCCAGGTTTCCTGGACAGCGAGGCCTGGCTCACGTTTGGCAGGGTTCGTCCCGCCCATCTGAACACGGTGGTTTATGGGTGGGCCTCGGCCGCCGGTATTGGTGTTGGCCTGTGGCTCATGGCCCGTCTTTGCCGGGTGGTGATGATGCATACCAACCTTCTCATCGTTGCCGCAATTTTTTGGAATCTTGGGGTCTTGGTCGGAACCCTTGGCATTCTCGCCGGTAACAGCCGCTCGATTGAGTGGTTGGAATTTCCAGGTTACGCGACACCGATTCTCTTTATCGCTTACGCTTTTATTGGGATATGGGGCATTATCATGTTCCGATTCCGGCGGCCCGGACACGTCTATGTCTCCCAGTGGTATTTGTTGGCGGCCTTCCTCTGGTTCCCATGGCTCTACGCCACTGTGAACATTCTTCTCATCTGGCAACCCATCCTGGGGTCAGCCCAGGGGGCTGTGAACTGGTGGTTCGCCCACAATGTGCTCGGCCTGTGGTTCACTCCAATCGGCTTGGCCAGCGCCTACTACATGATCCCGAAGGTCATCGGTCGCCCGATCCACTCCTACTACCTCAGCATCCTTGGTTTTTGGTCATTGGCTCTTTTCTACAGCTGGAATGGCATGCACCATCTCATTGGTGGTCCCTTCCCGGCGTGGATGATCAGTGCCAGCGTCGTGGCCAGTATCATGATGTTTGTTCCTGTCATCACCGTGGCCATCAATCATCACATGACAATGAAGGGTCATTTTGACGGTCTCAAGTGGAGCCCGACCCTCCGCTTCACCGTCTTTGGTGCCATGAGCTACACGATCGTGAGTTTCCAAGGCAGCTTGATGGCAATTCCCACACTGAACCAAATCACTCACTTCACCCACTACACCATCGGCCATTCGCATTTGGGACTTTATGCGTTTTTTACCATGATGATGTTTGGTGCTATGTATTACATTATTCCGCGTCTTGTTGGGTGGGAGTGGCCATCTGCAAACCTGATTCGCTGGCACTTCTGGTTGGCTGCCATTGGAATTCTCATCATGGTCGGAGCTTTGACACTGGGAGGCATTGTTCAAGGCTTGGCCCTTTATGACCCGGCTGTGAATTTCATGAACTCCATGTTCTTTGCTTCACCCTTCCTCTGGGTCCGCAGCATGTCTGGTCTTTTACTCACAGCAGCCCACGTGATTTTTGCGGTTCACTTTGTGATGATGCTCCTTCACATGGGAGCCAAACGCGGAGAACCCACGCTTTTTGCCAGACCCATCCCTGAGGAGGAAACGCTCACCGCATGAACCGTCTGCCTTTACTCTTTATTGGAATCTTTCTGACGTTTGCCAGCGCTTGGGCCGGGCTGGTCGCTTATCCCTACCTCAAGCTGGGGGGGTTACTCCCCATCACGAACGAAGAGACAGGCGAGCTTGCCCCGCCTCCCATCTCAGGAATCGCAAATGCCGGGCAGACCGTTTATGCGGCCAACGGGTGCGTGTATTGTCACAGCCAACAGGTCCGTCCCGCCTATCTTTCCACGGACATTGCCAAAGGCCTGGGGCCCCGCCGCACGGTGGCCCGGGATTATATCCGCGCCAAGCCGGCATTTCTTGGAACGATGCGCACCGGTCCGGACTTGACCAATGTTGGCCTCCGTTACAACGCCGAGTGGCAGCACCGCCACCTCTATGAGCCCTCACAGGTTTCGAAGGGCTCGATCATGCCCGCCTTCCGCTACCTTTACACCGTGCAGAAAATCCAGGGTGCCCCGAACGAGGACGCCGTGAAGGGCCTCACCGGGCCTTACGCGCCCCAACCCGGGTATGAGGTGGTGCCGACTGAAGATGCAAAGGCCCTGGTGGCATATCTTCTCTCACTGAAACGCGATTACCCTCTTCCAGAGTCTCCCGAGGAGTCGCTTGAATAACCCCGCTGACTTTTTGAACTGATGTCCCAGGATCCCAACATTCCAGAGTCCGAAGAATTTCGTGAGACCGAGCTCTCGAGCGAAATGAACGTTGCCAAAGTTCATGGCTCCATCATGCGCGAGCAGGCCGATCCGCGTGATGGTTATGAACCGATTTCCCTTTGGCTGATCACCTTTTCCTTTGCCCTCGTTTTCTGGGCTGGCATGTATCTGGTCAGCAACAGTGGCGGGTTCAGCTCCGAAGTGTTTAATACCAACCTCGTGGCATGGGATGGCTCAGGCGCCTCATTAGACAAAGGTCCCCCCGATCCCATGGTTGTTGGGAAAAGGGTGTTCACGCAATACTGTGTGGTCTGCCACCAAACCAGCGGTCTCGGCGTCGCAGGGCAATTCCCTCCGCTGGTTGCCAGCGAGTGGGTGCTTTCCGAGGACTGGCATGGCGATAATCACCTGGTTAAAGTTGTTCTCCATGGATTGCAGGGCCCCATCAGCGTTAAAGGCAACCCCTACAACAATGCCATGGCTCCATGGGGAGGCGTTCTGAAGGACGAGCAAATTGCCGCTGTCCTCACCTATATCCGCAACGAATGGGGCAACGCAGCTCCTCCGATCACTTCAGACTTTGTGGCTTCCGTGCGTGAGCAGAGTGCTGACAGAAAAGAGGCGTGGACACAAAAAGAGCTGCAAGCCATCCCGCGTGCGCTGATTGATTCTGCAGCGGCTCCCGCGGCTGAAGAAACGCCCGCTGCGGATCCAACCGCACCACCCACGCCGCCAGCAGCCCCCGGAGCCTGATCGACGCATGAACGGAACTTCCATTCTTACCAAAATCTTTTTCCGCGCTCTTGGCGTGGTGCTGATTCCTTTTGCCCTGACAACTTCGTTTGCCCAGGATGCGGTTCCCAATCTGTACTGGGCTCCGGAAAATGTGACCGTGGGGGGAAAGCAGATTGACGTGCTCCTGAACGTCATTTTCTGGCTCACCTTCGCCGTCTTTGTGGCCACGCAGGCTGTTTATATCTATTATCTCATCAAGTACCGGCGACGCCCCGGCGTGAAAGCCCACTACAGCCACGGCAACAACTTTTTGGAAATCATCTGGACCTCGATTCCCACGGTGATTTTTCTGATTCTGGCCATTGTCAGCAACCGGGTCTGGTTCGATATTCACTCCGACCCCCCTGTGGATGCCCTCAAGGTCAACATCTCCAGCTACCAATACGGATGGGACATGCGATATGCTGGTGCTGACGGTCAACTGGGCCGGATTGAGGTCAAACAGATCGGCCTCGAAAACAAGTTTGGACTTGCGAAGGACGATGAAGCTGCGGCGGACGATTTCACAGCCATGGAGCTTGTGATCCCGGCAAACCGGCCGGTGCATATTTACTTGAACTCTCGTGACGTGATCCATTCTTTCTATGTCCCAAATTTCCGATTATACCAAGACGCGGTGCCGGGTCGCACGATCACGTGGGTGTGGTTTGAGGTCATCCGTGCTGGAAATTTTGAGTTGGCGTGCAGCCAATTATGCGGCGTTGGTCACTACAATATGAAGGCCCCGATCCGTGTGCTGCCACCCGAAGAGTTCGACAAATGGTATGCTGAAAAATCACAAGCAGCACTTGAAGCCAAAGCCGGCCCTCCAGGCGTATCTTCTACCGTGGCCGCGTTGGCAGAAAAACCAATCAGCCCGGAATCCCAAGCAAACCCTTTGAGCCATTGATCCCATGAGTGCATCCACCGCCGAAGTTATCCCTCACGATCCCTCCCACGATCATCCCAAAGAGGGATTCATTCGCAAATATTTGTGGACCTATGACCACAAGATGATCGGTCTCCAATATTTGTGGACTGCTCTGTTTTTTCTTTTTCTTGGTGGTGGGTTGGCTCTGTTGGTGAGGTATCAGCTCGCCTGGCCAAACACCCAGGTTCCCCTGATTGGATGGATGCTTCCGGCAACGGTCGCATCCGATGGGGCCATCATTCCCGGAGGTTACAACATGCTGGTGACCATGCACGCGACGGTGATGGTCTTTTTTGTGGTGATGCCT
>JBGTAR010000250.1:0-9512 GCA_041749815.1 Terrimicrobiaceae bacterium | reverse complement strand
ACGCACCCTCGTTAGTGCCTACCGCTCCCAACGCCGGGGCGGCAAGGGCGTGATCGGGATGGTCGCACGAGAAGCTGAAAAAGAAGAGGACAACGATTTTGTTGAACACCTTTTCACCGCCACCACTCACGATTACCTCGTGTTTTTCACAGCCACCGGACGCTGCTACGTCGAACGGGTCTATGAAATCCCCGAAGGCTCCCGCGCCAGCAAGGGCCGCTCGATTGCCAATCTGCTCGAACTCCGCAAGGACGAAAAAATTGCGGCCACGATCCGCATCCAAGGTCAGAATACTGATGAAGAAACCTGGAGCGACCAGCTCTCCATCCTGTTCGCCACCCGCAGCGGGGTTGTCAAAAAAACGAAACTCAGCGATTTCCGCAATATCCGCAAAGGCGGCATCATTGCCATCAATATCGAAGAAGGCGACCGCCTCATTGATTGCAAGCTGACCAATGGCACGGACGAAATTGTTCTTATCACCCATGGCGGACTCAGTATTCGTTTCCATGAAGAAGATTGTCGCGACATGGGCCGCAACGCAGTCGGTGTCTGGGGCATCCGCCCGCAAAAAGGCGACTACGTCATCGCCGCCGCTGTCGTTAATAAGGAAGCCCAGCTTCTGGTCGCCGGCGAAAACGGTCTCGGAAAACGCACCGGCTTCGATGAATACCGCAACCAAAGCCGCGGCGGCAAAGGCATCATCACCATGAAAGTGACCGAACGCACCGGCGGGGTGGCAGGCGCTCTCACCGTGAGAGACGATGCCGAAATCATGCTCATCACCAACAAAGGCAAGATGGTCCGAACAGGCGTCGGTGCCATCCGCGAAGTCGGCCGCAATGCCCAGGGTGTCAAACTCATCGACCTCCGCGACAACGAAGTCCTCCAAGCCATCGCCCCCGTCGTCGCCGACGTGGAAGAAGAGGAAGACGTTGCCGAATAATCCCGATCACCGTCGCGGTTCAGAATAACTCGCGCAGAGACGCAAAGAATTTCTTAACAGAAGGAAACGAAGGTAACGAAGCGAGGACAATCGGACTCCGAAGTAGAGGAATTTCGAACAAATTTCTGGGCTTTAAAATCTCAGCATTTGAACCACGAATAAATACTTATGCCGAGCAACACATCCAGACTTGGCCGACCAAACGATAATGGGGCATGAGACCATTAAAACTCTCCCTCCTTGCCGTCATCGCCCTGATCCCCACAACCCTCCTTGCAGATGATGTGGACATCGCCGTCAAAGAGCTGCCTGCCGTTGTAACAGCGGCCATCACCGAAGCCCACCCGGCAGCAACGCTCCTCTCAGCCGAAAAAGAACTGAAAGCGGATGGAACCACCGAGTCGTTCGAGGTAAAAATCCGCGATGGAAAGAGTAAAAAAGAATTAACGATTCTCCCCGACGGGACTATTAAGAAGACCGAAAACGAGGATTGAAAGGACTGCCCCCCGGGGGAACGGCCTATTTTTTTACATCGTAAATATTTGGAAGGCCGGTGTTCCTGCTTTCTCAAGTGGGACCCGGCTGCGTGGGCCGCAAGCAATTCGGTCGGGACCTTCTGGGAGACCCGGTGGTCGTGAAGGCTACCGAAGAGAATTTTACGCCCCCGCTATATCGTCATTGTGGTGTCAGTCCGTCGAGGATGATTTTCAGTCCAGGCCCGAAGGAATTGCGTCCTTCGTATTGTCCGGAGATGATTGTCTCGGCGAGGCCTCGCAGATGCGGGTAGGTTTCGGCGGGAATCATCGGCAGAAACGCGGCGGCCTGGGACGCGTAGTCCTCGGGACGGATCGGGAAATGAAGTTCCTGCAGGGCGAGCCCGTAGATGTGGCTGTCCATCAAATGACGCGCCCCATCGGCTCCGGGATGCGAAAACCCTGCAGCCAGCAGGCAGCCATGTGTCCTGTCAATGTAGGTCAGCATGTGCGGGCCGGTGTTCATTCGTGAGAACATCGGCAGCGCCGCCCAAGGGTGCCGCATCAACACTTCAAGGGCGGAGAGGGCACGCTGACGCATCTGCTGACGCCATGCCCGTTTCGTCAGAGGTAACGTGATCTCACCTGTCACATGGTCCACCATGGCATCAATGAGGCTGTCCTTGTTGGGAACATGATTATACAGCGACATCGCCTCCACGCCCAGGCGGGCCGCGAGTCCGCGCATCGATAACCTCCCCAGCCCCAACTCGTCGGCCATGGCCACCGCTTCGGTTGTCACCCGCACGGAGGTTAGCCGTTCGCGGGCTCTGGAGCGTCCCCGCGCTTTCGCCTTGGGTTTGCTCATGGGTTTTGGGGATCGATTTCCACAACCGCCACCCCTCGCTTGTGTCCGTCATCGATCAGGGCATGCGCCTCGCGCAACGCGTCGAAAGGAAAACATTCACCGACCATGGGACGAAATTCTCCCGAGGCCGCCAATGCGACCAATTCCCTCACCACATCCACCGATTCGGGCGTGATGCCTGTGACACAACGGACTCCGCCCGCAGACCCCGCCAGGAAGTCCGGGAGCCCACCTGCCACGGCAAGGTAGGCACCGCCGGGTTTCACCAAATGTCGCAGCGTCCGAAATGTCCCGGCCCCCACAGTATCCATCACCAGATCGAACTGACGTCCGCCCGCCACATAGTCGGTGGTTGTGTGGTCCAACACTTCCACGGCACCCAGCTGACGCACCCACGCGGCGTTAACAGGCCTCGTGACCGCAATGGCACGTGCACCGGCCCGGTGAATCCATTGCAAAGCCGCGCTCCCCACGGCACCCGAAGCGCCGATCACCAACACCTCGTCACCGGCTTTGAGCCCCGCCTTGTTGAGAAAAAAAATTGCTGTCTGCCCTCCAAATGGAAGGCTCACGGCTTCCGCCCAGCCCAAGCGCTCCGGCTTGCGCACCACCACATCGGCTGCCCTCACCAACACCCGCTCCGCATGACAGCCCATCGCGACACCTTTCACCACCAGAACCTCGTCGCCAATCCGCCAACCTTCCACGCCCGGCCCAAGCGACTCCACCACGCCCGCGCCATCTGATCCAAGGATCCTCTGACGCGGCCCGTTCCAACCCAGGGCCAAACGCCCGGCAAGGCCCATCCCGAACGGAAAACGGCATCCTCGAATCCGTGCGTCACCGCTGTTGACCGAGACCGCCCGCAACCGCACCACCATCTCCCCGCGCCCGGGCTTCGGATCCGCGACATCCTCCAAACGCAGCACCTGCGGCAAACCGTAACTTGGACAAATCCATGCTTTCATTGGAGTCAGAATATACTTACACCGTAAGTATTCAAGGAGAATTTAGACGGGGTCATCCCGCCGCTCCCATACGCATGTTGTCGACCAATGTCGTCCGCTCGCATCTGCGCTGCCTGCACCATGCAGTCTTGACGTCGTGTGGCATTGCGACATTTTAGGGGGCATGAAGAATGTGAGTGTCCGGGAGCGCTTGAGCCGGAAGCTGCCGGGAGATTCTTCATCCGGGTTTCATGCGATTATTCTTGCTGCCGGACGGTCCTCTCGAATGAAGCGTGAGAAGGCGAGCTTGCCTTGGATTGACGGGGTTCCGTTGCTCCCCTGGATGTTTCAGTCCCTGTCCGCCGCTGGATGGCAAACGACGGCTGTGGTCGGGCCGGAGTCTTATGCTCACTGGTGTGCGGTCCTGCCCGCGGGTTGTGCGGTACTCAATCCCGAGCCCTGCCGCGGCAAAACGTCCTCTCTTGCGTGTGGGGTTGAGATACTTCCACCGAATGCCAATTGGATCCTTGTCAGCGCGGTTGACCAGCCTCGTCGCCCCGCCCTCTACCTCCGCCTGCGGGAGGAAGCAGAGAAGGGCAGAAATCAGATCATCGTTCCCAACAGGGCAGGCAGCCGTGGGCACCCGGTTGTTCTCTCAGGCTCTTTTCGCGATAAGCTGGTTCGCTTGGACGAAAACGCGCATGGCCTGCGCGGCCTGCTTGATGCCTATCGTACGCAAACCTATCGCCTGCCTGATGATGATCCGGAGGAGCCGCAATGGGATTTGAATACGCCGGATGCTTATGAGGAGGCACTCCGCCGTGAGATCACCAAGGAAGCAGTCGCCAGAGGAGAGCGATCTCGACCCCGTAGAGCAGAAGGAGGATCAGCACGCCCTTGGTGCTCAGGGCAACGGACTCGACTTTTGGGAAGAGCCACCATCCGAAGCCCTGCACCGCCAACGGCATCGTGAAGAAGCTGGTGGCTGCGACACTGAGGGCATTGCCGAGGAACGTGGCGAAGGAAGAATTCAGGCCAAGCCCAGCGAGAACAGGATTCAGGAATCTTAGTTCCAACATGACAACCGGGAAAAGCCCCAGGAGCACCAGCATGGCAGTTTTCCAATTGGGAGGGCCTTTCCCCGTCATGGGATCAAGGGGCACCCAGCCGGGGAATGAGGTGGCCAGACGGGAGAGCGCTTCGTGCTCGATGATATCCTTGGATTCTTTAAGCAGGTCCTTGCGTTCCGGCGCATTCATCCAGGCTTTAAGATGGGCCTCGGAATCGAAACGGAGAATTGTTGTCCACAGACCGCCTTTTTCCTGTGGGGGTTGCAAGTACATGCCACAATAGCCCGGGTATTTGGCTTGGGCGGCCTGGATGCGTGCGGCCCACGCGCGATAATCGTCCTCCTTGCCCACTTTGACTTTGGAAAAAATGACCTCGGTCACTTTGTTTTCCGGCTGCACACCTCCGTCACCGATTTGCACGATCTCGCCAAGGGTTCCTCCCTCAAAAAGTGGAATCCCTTCGGCGACGACAGCGGCCCGCTCGGGCGAATTTTTCCAGACTGTCAGATCGTCCTTCGACTCAAAGTTGAGGATGATCGTCCATTCGTCACTGCCCTCATGAGTCGGCGGAATAATGTCGCTACTGACAAATCCGGAGAATTTTCCAATGACAGTATCATGGTGCGCTTTCCATACCGAGAAGGCCTGCTCATTGTCAGCACGAACTCTGGCCGTGGCGATGAGAACAGCGATTTCGCTCATGGGGTTTTGCGGGGATGTGCACCCTCGGAATGAATGTCGCCCCAGAGAATCGTGCTGTACACTTTCATTTCACGTCAGCGAGCCGCTCAAAAATCCGGTCCGCACTGAATGGCAGGCTCTCGAAGCGGATGCCTGTCGCATCAGCCAGGGCATTGCCGAGGGCCGGGGCCACGGGAATGATCGGGGTTTCCCCGGCGGATTTTGCACCGAGCGGACCATAGGCATCGTAGGTGTCAGCAAAAAAGATCTCGGTGCGGGGAATGTCTGCGAAGGCGGAAATCCGGTAATTTCGAAACGAGGGGTTCATCATTTTTCCTTTGGTATCGAAGACCATGCGCTCAAACAAACTGCTCCCAATGCCCTGTGCGACGGCTCCTTCGACCTGGCCGCGGCATTGCATGGGATTGAGGATTGTGCCCGCATCGGCTGCGTGGACGCTTTGAAGGATGCGGATTTCCCCGGTCGCCCGGTGAACCGCGATTCGGAAACCGTGGACATTGAAGCAGGTCGTGCGGGGTGACCCATAGGCCTTGCGCATGACGTGGAGCCGATGACGCGTATCAGAAGCGGAGGCAAAGAGCTCCGTGAGTGGAACCTTGCGGTTGCCGCATTGGATGGCATCGTCCACGAGTTGACATTCCTCCACCGGAGTGCTGGTGAATTCGCTGGCGACCTTGAGGATATTGTCCCGCAGATTTTCGGCAGCGAGGCTGGCGGCTTTGCAGGAAACACTCGTGCCGACGCTGGAGAAAGTGCCGGTGTCGTAGGCCGTCTTGTCCGTGTCCGCGATGACGAGTTCCACCCGGTTGGCTGTGGTGTTTAGGATCGAAGCGGCCACCTGACGCATGGAGGTGATGGTCCCGTTGCCCATCTCGGTGACTCCGTTGGTCAGGTAGTAGGTTCCGTCCTCGCGCAAATTGATATGCGCCTCCGAACGTTGCTCTGTGGGCGGAATACAGTCATGCATGTGGATGGCATGGCCTTTTCCCTCAAGCCATTCGTCTCCAACCGGCTTCTCTTCGCCACGACCGCTGGCCAGGGCCTTCTCCACAAAATCCATGCACTGATCCAGTCCATAACTTCCCATCTCGGCATCGGAAGGGCCTTCCCAGATGCTGTGTACAGCGTCGCCTGGAACCACCACATTTTTGCGCTGCAGGGCCATGAGGTCCATGCCCAGCTTGCAGGCAAGTTCGCCCATGGCCGATTCCACCGCAAACACGGTTTGTGAGGATCCATAACCGCGAAAAGCGCCGGAAGGGGGAATGTTGGTGTAGACCGCATAGCCGGTGCCCTGCATGTTTGGGCAGCGGTAGATTTGGAGGGACTGACTGAGAGAGGCCGCCAGGGTTTCCCCGCCGTGGTTGCCGTAGGCGCCTGTGGCGGAAACCACCCGCAATTGAATCGCGGTCAGAGTGCCATCTTTTTTAGCCCCAACCTTGATGGTGGTCTTCATGGGATGACGCGAGACCCCCGCGATAAATTCCTCCTCGCGGGTGAACTCCCACTTCACCGGACGCCCGGTTTTAAGCATGGCCAGCACACACAATTCTTCACAGAGCATCTCCTGCTTGCCGCCAAAACCGCCTCCGACCCTTTCGGTGTAAACATGGACTCGCTCGAGAGGGATCGCGAATAAATAGGCCAGCTTGGCTCTTACTTGGAATGGGGCCTGCGAACTGGAACGAACATGGATGCGCCCATCTTCACTCTGCGACGCAATCGCAATGTGGGTCTCCAAGTGGGCATGCGAAATTTTCTGGCTGTCATAGGTATTCTCTATTGTGACATCAGCCGCAGCAAACCCCTCGGCCACATTCCCGTATTCGCTCTCAATTTGGAGGAAGATGTTCTTTTTCGCATTTTGAATCCGTGAAGAAAACTCTTTGTTGTGAAGCACCGGGGCACCGTCATGCATGGCCTCCTCGGGATCAAAGACCGCAGGAAGAATCTCATAATCCACTTCAATCATTCGGCAGGCTTCTTCGGCCGCACCTTCGGATTCTGCCACCACGGCCGCCACACGCTGACCCACAAACCGGGCGACATTATCCAGAACATAAGTGTCGTCGGGATCGACACGATAATCGTCATGCAAAGCTGAGGTGTAAGGCCGTTTCGGCACATCCTCATGAGTGAACACCGCATGAACGCCCGGCACCGATTGAGCTTTCTGCGTTCGTATCGCAACGATCTTGGCGTGGGCATGTGGCGATCGCAGAACTTTGAGATGGAGCATCCCCTCCATTTTGATGTCTGCCGTATAGCGGGCCGTCCCAGTAACAATCGAATGAGCCAACGGGCTCTGCAAACTGGAGCCGCAGGCATGACCCGGACGATCCTCCTCAACAGACGCCACGCCATTCAAGGCGTCTTCGATTGCATGATATCCTGTGCAGCGGCAGAGGTTCCCCTTGAGGCGGAAGGGCAGATCATTTTTCTCATCATCGCTGAGGCTTGCAGAAGTCATGATCATCCCTGCCGCACAGAACCCGCATTGAAAGGCCTGCGCATCGAGAAACGCCTGCTGCATCGGATGAAGATGGTCTTGGCACGCCAAGCCCTCAATTGTTGTGACCTCGCGGCCCTCCGCACGAAAAGCGGGTACCAGGCAACTATGCACCGGCTTCCCATCAAGCCAAACCGTGCAGGCCCCACAATCTCCGGCGTCACAACCTTTTTTAACTCCGAACCATCCAAGGTCCCGCGCAAACGTCCGCAAGCATTGCCCCGGCCTTGGTTTGTCCTCAAACGTCTTGCCGTTAATTTTGTAGCTCATGTCGATTTCAAGCTGAGAGTTCCCCGCGAATTTGCTCAGCAAAGTAGGAGGTGAGGTGCTGGCGGTGGGCTGGAGATCCGTGGGTGTCGGCAAGATACTCTTCGAGAGGGATTGTCTGTATCACATCCCGCATGTCCTTGGCGGAGGGAATGCTCTCAAAACGGAACTGCCTTGGGCGCAGAGTTGAGGCCGTGATGGTGAGCAGAAACTCACCATGCTCTGGACAAAGTGTGCCAATGATGAGTGTTTCGGAGCGTCCGAGATGGGTGAGGGTGAAACGGCGGAAAGCGTGTTTTTTTCTGAGTGCGTGGGCCGGCAGGAAGATTGAGCGCAACAACTCGCCGGGCGAGAGGAGATTTTGGTGATTCCCAGTGACGAAGTCCACCACAGGGACTTGCCTCGGCGGACCTTCCCTCGGCCAGAGGGTGCAAATCCCCTCGAGTGATGCGGTCAACGAAATCATCGGACCTGCTGGCAATGACATGATGATGTTGCCGCCCACGCTAGCCTCATTCCAGATTTTGAAGGAAGCGAGAAAGCAGTGGCAGCATTCGCTCAGCAGTGGCGCTGCGATCCATTCGGATGGAGCCGCAAAACGGTCAAGGTCCACCACTTTGCAGGTCGCTGCAATCTCAAGGCCCTCCGGCGAGGGATTGAGTGAAGACCAATTCAGTGCTTCAAGATCGATTAATGTGTGGGTGCTGATCTGGGGCTCGGAAAAGAGCCATGTGCCGCCAGCCAACCATGCGTGGCCACTTTGCCATTCTTCGAGATCCTCAAATCGGGTGGGTCGGAGGATTTTGGTGATGGTGTTAAGGTCCATGGTTAATGCGCCACAACCCCCCGAATATCCTTTGGCTCGATGGACTTCAAGACCAGATTATCATGGTAAAATATTCGTGGGTTTATCCTTGCGAGCGGTGGGAAAGCGGGATATCTCGTCCCCAATGAAAACCCCTCCTGCGTTGGTGGCTCTTGTTGCGACCTCTTGTTTTGTTGATCCAATTTTTTCGCAGGAATCCGCGACACTGCCCCCTGCCGAGCCCCCCGCCTCCCTGGTAAAATACGTGGCTGACCCGACTCCCGACACAAAAGCGCAGATCGCCGCACGGAATGTGTATGCCCTCAATGCGGAGATGATGGGAGTTTACAAAAACGCTTTGGCGATTTTCCAACAAAACTTCCTGCAGAAGAGCAACCTCATCATGGGTCTATTTACCGGGAAAGGCGGGCGCTTTATTCTTTATCGTGCGGGACAGCCCCCCATCGAGGCTCCAACGCCTCCCCTTTATGAACTCGCCAAATCCATTGGCCACGCACCCATGGCTGTTTACGAGATTCTTGCCCCCTACAGCCTCGATCCCAAAGAGAACACCGCCTGGCAAGGTCCTCTGAGATCATTTCGCACTCGCGCGGACATCGCCCGGGAATCCCTGCCCGATCTGGATGTGAAGCCGGAAGACAGGCAATTGTTCAAGACCACACTGGATAAATTGATTGCTTTTTCCGATGCGGCTCTGAAGGACGGCACATTCACTTACGCCGCATTGCAAGAATTCTGCCGCGATATGGAAACCGAGGAGGGCGGCCTGACCATCATGTGCTCACGGGTTCAGGTGGAACATTGGTGCAAGGTGCTTGATGAATGGAAAGCGCTTCTGGGCGATGACTGGGATAACACGTACGGTCTGACCAATTCCATTTACGTGACCCGCCAGAACAACATC
>JBGTAR010000249.1:0-6496 GCA_041749815.1 Terrimicrobiaceae bacterium | reverse complement strand
GGCTGGATTTTATGGAATTGAGATTCTCAAGTTTGATGTCCAGCCCTGGCAGACCGTGGAAGGATTTGAGTTTCGCTCAATGACGATTCAGGCCTTCAAGGGCAAACAAGGACCTTGTTTCGAGCGCAATCAGGCTGTGATCTACCGGGGCCCGTTCAAAGAGGTGCTGGATGATGATGGACACCGGATGCAAAGGGGCTTGCGTTACGCGGTTTGTGATAAAACCTACAACCTCTATAAAAAATCTCCCTACGAAGGATCATTCGATTTTCTCGACCCCTTGAGTGAGATTCCGATGTCCGAGGCCATCCCCTTTGATTGTAGCCGAACGAGTTTCCGTCACCCCAAAGAAACCAAAGGCCATGATTACAAGGCCACCAATCCATCCGACAGCCAGTGCCGCGACGGGGGGAGTTGCTGCTGAACAGTTGGGAATGAGGGCATTTTGTTGGCAATTTTTCAATTCTTGTGGCCCTTGGGCGGAATCCTTTCGAACTCGGTAGGAAGATCGTGGTGCTCCCAAGATGAATAACAACTCCACACTCGTCATCATCCCCGCCCACAACGAGGAGGAATGTATCGCTGATGTGGTGAGGCGTTTAAAGGACCGAGGCTTTTCCCACATCCGGGTCGTCGACAATGGCAGCACCGACGCTACTGCCCGTCATGCCCGTGCCGCCGGGGCCGAAGTGATATCGCTTCCGGGCCGCGGTTACGGCCTGGCCTGCTGGGCCGGGGGCGAAGGTCTTCCTCCCGGGATCGAATGGCTCCTTTACTGCAACGCTGACGCCAGTGACGATTTCGAGGCCTACGAGGAATTTGCCAAGCTTGCCCCCGATCACGATCTTATCCTGGGCGCACGCACCCATGCGGAGGATCGGCGTCATATGTCCACACCACAGCGATTTGGAAACTGGTTGGCCCCATTTCTCATTCGCAGGCTCTGGGGGCATGATTTTGCTGATCTCGGGCCGCAACGCGCCATCCGTGTCGAGGCCTACCAAAAGCTCAACATGCGAGATCGTGGCTTTGGCTGGACCATTGAAATGCAAATTCGTGCCCTTGAGGAAAATCTTCGAATCATCGAAATTCCCGTACGCACTTATCCTCGTCCTGCCGGGAAATCCAAGATTTCCGGCAATCTGAGAGGCAGTGTCATGGCGGGTTCCATTATTTTGGCGACCCTCGCCCGCTTGCGCTTGGGACAAAAGAAATCAGGATTGGCAGGAGACCCTGGGACCGCTGGCGTCCCGCCGGCTCCGTTAAAATCACCCGACGAAGGTGGCAATTCTTTTGATGCCGGCCAGAGGCCAGCGGTCCCAGGGGGTAAACCATGAGCATCAATCTCCATCAGACACATCCCGACCTCTGGCACTCACGCGGATTTGTGCCGCATTTTGAGAAACCGGGTGCCATCCAATCGGTGACTTTTAGACTTCATGATTCCGTCCCTGTCGATCTGATTGAACGATGGCGTGAAGAGTTAGGCTCGGGCGAGAGTCGCGATAAGGATGCCGCCACCTCGATTGAACTGCGTCAGCGTATCGCAAGATACGAGGATGCGGGTCACGGCGAATGCTGGCTCAAACATCCTGAGATTGCAGAACTCGTTCAGAACGCTCTTTTGCACTTTGACAATGAGCGTTATCGTTTGCTCGCCTGGTGCATCATGCCCAATCATGTTCATGTTGTGATCGAATGTTGGAGCGACTGGCCTCTGGCTGACATCATACAATCATGGAAATCGTTCACCGCCAAGGAAGCCAATAAAATCCTGAACCGAACCGGGGCATTCTGGTTCCGCGAATACCACGACCGATTCATCCGCGACGAAAAACACTTTTCCAATGCGATTGAGTATATCTATCACAATCCCGTGAAAGCAGGCTTGGTAAGCAGCCCTGAAAAATGGTCGTATTCCGGCATCCCTCGGACCGCTGGCGTCCCGCCGGCTCCGCTAAAATCACCCGATGCAGGTGGCAATTCTTTTCATGCCGGCCAGAGGCCAGCGGTCCCAGGGATGTTCTCGGCCACGCTGGCGCATCACGGGCTCACTCTTCAGCGCAGGAGGACCAATATCTTGCAAATCAATACCGGCAAACTTTGTAATCTCACTTGCATGCACTGCCATGTGAATGCCGGACCAAAACGCAAGGAAATCATCACTCGTTCGGTGATTGACCGGATTCTTGCATGGCTGGAAACCACCGACATTCACACTGTTGATCTCACGGGCGGGGCACCTGAGATGATACCGGACTTTCGCTACTTCATTGAAAAACTTCGGACACTCCCTCAAGTTCGAACCATCATCGACCGCTGCAATCTGACGATTCTTGTCGAGTCCGGTTATGAGGACATGGCCGCATTTTTATCGAAGCACCGTGTCACAATCATTGCGTCCATGCCGTGCTATGAACCTGCCAATGTGAACTCCCAGCGTGGTGAAGGGGTCTTTGACGCCAGCATCAAAGGATTGCAGGTCCTCAATCACTTTGGATATGGCCGGGATCCCTCCCTGCAACTCGACTTGGTTTACAATCCGAATGGTGCATTTCTTCCGCCTGATCAAGAAGAATTAGAGGCCGACTACAAACGAGAATTAAAGGCGCACTTTGGCATTGATTTTGGCCGCCTCTTTGCGATCACCAACATGCCGATTGCGCGCTACAAGTCCTGGTTGAAAAACAATGGCAAACTCGATGAGTACATGACGCTTTTAAGGGATTCGTTCAACCCCGCAGCTGTGGATGGGCTGATGTGCCGGGACACGCTCAGCATTGGCTGGATGGGTGAGGTTTTTGATTGTGACTTCAACCAGCAACTCGGCATGCAATGGAGGAATGGCAAACCGCTATATCTATGGGACATTGACCCCTCACGGCTGGAAAACCGTGAAATTGCCATCGGCGATCATTGCTTTGGGTGCACGGCGGGACGCGGTTCCTCATGTCAGGGCACCGTGGCTTAGCACAAAACGTTTCTCAGAAAGACATCCCACCCACTCACTGAGCCACATATCCAAACAATGAATTTTTCTACAATATCCTACATCGCAGCCATAAGCATCGGGGTGATGATGACCAGCAAACTGGATGCCCAGGAGACACTAAAAATCAATGGTTCGAGCACGGTCAATCCGCCCGCTGCGGAAGCCGCCGAGATTCTCCGATCGGAAAAGGGTTTTGTCATTCATGTGGACACCCAGGGCGGAAGCTCCGGTGGGATTTCGCAACTAGCCGATGGTTTGGTGCAAATTGGAATGTCTTCCAAGCACCTCAGCGATGATGACCGCTCCAAGTATCCTGGCATTGATTTTGTCGAAACGTGCATTGGTGAGGATGCTGTGGCGATGATTGTTTCGGGAGATGTCTGGGAGGGAGGCGTGCGGTCCCTGACCAAAGAGCAAATGCGAGGTATTTATGAGGGCCGCATCGTGAATTGGAAGGAACTTGGGGGACGAGATCAGCGGATTGTGTTTTTTAACAAAGAGCCGGGGCGAGGCACTTGGGAAGTCTTTGCAAAGTGGATTTACGGTGATGCAAAGCTTGCTCCCCCAGTAAGTTTTCTGGAGGTGGGAGGAAATGAGGAAGCACGAAACAAAGTCGCCTCAACCCGAGGCGCCCTGTCCCAACTCTCATCATCATGGGCAGATGGAACCAGAGTTTTTGCTTTGAGCATTGGAGAGGAGGCGGGATCGACCTTGGATCCCACACCTGCCAACATCGCATCTGGCAAATATCCCATGAGCCGCCCGCTTTATCTCCTCACCAATGGTCAACCTCAAGGGATGACCAAAGAGTATGTTGACTTCCTCCTGAGTGACCGGGGGCAAGAGTTGGTCCGCAAGCATGGATACCTCTCGCTCAATCAATTGAAGTAAGCCCGTTGATGAGAACCGTGTTTGGACATCCCTGCCAACAAACTTTTCTGTTGCGGGGAGTTCGATGCAACTGGACCCGGGTTTTCAGCCTCGGCTTCACGCTTCTCAGCGTGGTTTTTCTCGCAGGGATGGTGATGCTTTTCCTGTGGCAAAGCCTGCCGGTCTGGCGGCACTCGGGTGTGGACTTCCTGTTTGGCGACCGGTGGTTTTTCCGTCAGAGCGAATTTGGCGTGCTGCCAATGATCTACGGCACCCTGGTCGTGTCAGGGATTGCCCTCGGCGTTTCCGTGCCATTGGGAATCGGGGCGGCTTTGTTCTCCTTTGAAATTCTGCCACCAACTTATCGCCTGCCGCTAAAAGTCATGGTGGAGTTGTTGTCAGGGATTCCCTCCGTTGTTTATGGACTCTTGGGCATCCTGTTTTTGAGGAATTGGGTTTACGGCCTTCTGACCCCCTTCGATCCGCTGAGTGGTGATACCCTCCTCACTGCGGGCCTTCTGCTGGGAGTGATGGTTCTGCCCACAATCATGACCCTCAGTGATGACGCTTTTGGAAGCGTTCCTGCGCATCAGCGATTGGCGGCCCGAGGTCTGGGGTTGACACGGGCGGAGACCATTTTTCAAGTTGTGCTCCCTCAAGCTCGAAGGGGGATCGTTGCCGCCGTCTTGCTTGCGTTCGGCAGGGCCCTGGGTGAGACCATCGCCGTATTTCTGGTGGTCGGCCGAATGGATAACGTCCTTCCTGCAAACATCTTTTCGCTACGTCCTTTTATCGAGGCCGGACAAACCCTAACCAGCAAGCTTGGAGGATCCGAAACCCATATCGCTTATGGAGACCCCCTGCACTGGGCGGCGATGGTGGGACTGGCTCTGGTCTTACTTGCCATCGCGGCAGGAGTCACTTTTTGTGCCTCTTTTTTTATCCAAGGTAAGGAGGAACCTGATGCGACGTCTTTTTGATCGCTCCCTGACGTTTCTAAGCGCTGCCTGTGCAATTGTCTGCGTTGGCTTCTTGCTTCTCATTGTGGGAGCAGTGGCATGGCGGGGAATCTCTGCTGTCTCATGGACTTTTCTCACCGACCAAATCCGCGTCGTTGGGGCCTCAGGTGGAATATTTTACAACATCATCGGCACACTTATTCTTATCGTTACCGCTCTTGCGGTCAGCGCACCTCTGGCTTTTGCTGTGGCCCTGACCCATGGCGTCTACCTCAAAACTTCCCGAAGCCAAAAACGACTCATGATGTGGATCTATGTGCTGAATGGCGTGCCATCCATCCTTCTTGGGATCTTGGGACTGATGGTCTTTGTACTTTTTCTTGGATGGGGAAAGTCCTGGCTGACTGGGGGATTTTTGTTGGGGCTGATGATATTGCCAACCGTGGCGGTCTCGCTTTCGGAGCGTATCCAAGCGCTGCCAAAGTCCACGATTGAAGCGGCCAGCGGGCTCGGGCTCAGTCAATCCCAGATTGTTTGGTCGGTCATCTTACCCCAATCTTTTGGAGGCTGGGTGAGTGGCTCGTTGCTTGGCATGGCAAGGGCTGCGGGAGAAACCGCTCCAATTATGTTCACAGCCACGATTTTTGCGGGGGCCGCCCTGCCTCATGGCATCCGGGAAAGCCCCGTGCTCTCGTTGCCTTATCATATTTTTATTCTCGCTCAAGATTCCTTCGACCCCGCCGTGGGTGCAAAGCTCTGGGGGGCCGCTTTCGTGCTTCTCTTGTTGGTTTTTCTTCTGAGCCTGGCATCCATCCCTCTTCGACTCAAAATTCATGAACAAGCTCACCATGGATAAAAAAACCATACCCCTCCCCTCTTCAGAAGATGGTGTCTGCAACAAAAACAACGAGCCATGCCTTTTAGAGATTGAGGACCTCTCCGTCCATGTTGGCAAGAGGGTCATTCTTCGAGATGTTTCCTTATCCATCACCGAGCGGCAAATTTTTGGAATCGTCGGCCCATCCGGATCCGGCAAAAGCACACTGCTCCGTGCGATCAACCGTCTCTTGGATCTCCAACCCGTTTTTCAGGTCAAAGGATCGATCCGGATGAGAGGAGAGGATGTTTATGCGGCAAAGATCGATCCGGATGATTTGAGAACACGCATTGGGATGCTCTTTCAACAGCCCGTTGTGTTTCCTGCATCGATCGAAGCCAATGTGCTATTTGGCCTTCGTCATCACCGCAAGTTGCGACGGCTTGAGAAAGCCGAGGAAGTCGAATCCGCTCTGAGACGGGCCTCTCTGTGGGATGAGGTCAAAGATCGCTTGCGAGATTCCGCTCTGCGGCTATCCGTGGGCCAGCAGCAACGCCTTTGCCTTGCCCGAACCCTCGCCGTGAACTCAGAAATCATTCTCATGGACGAGCCCACCAGCGCCTTGGATGCCCGGTCAACCGATGCCATCGAGTCCCTCCTCCTCGATCTCAAGAAAGACCACACCATTGTCCTTGTCACCCACAACCTCAACCAAGCCCGCCGGGTCACGGATTGGGTGGCCTGCCTGTGTCCGGAGCAGGGAGAAGGTCGCCTCTTGGAATCTGCCTGCTGCGATGCCTTCTTTTCCAGTGAAGCCTGCCTAAAGGTTTTTGAGAAACTTGAAGATTCCTGATCTCA
>JBGTAR010000248.1:0-8408 GCA_041749815.1 Terrimicrobiaceae bacterium | reverse complement strand
CGTTTTGAGATGCTCCGTGAGTTCGTTAATACGTTGGGTAAGAAGTGCGATTTGCACGTCTGCGCTGCCGGTGTCTTTTTCGTGAAGCCTCAAGGATTGGGCTTCTGTTGTTTCTAGTGTTGCCATCTTTTTTTTGTCGGACGGTGACTTTTTCACAAATTCAAACCCTTGGCAAGAAGTTCGTTATTGGAAAATGGATGAAAAAACAAGCACCGCCCGGTTTCCTGTTTGAGTGATCCCGTTGGATCTTGAAAGCGGGTGGGCACTCTCTGGATTTAAAGGTCTTGGAGGGGGAATTTGATCCGGTAGTGCTACAGAAATCCTGCGGGGATGTGTCTTTAAAAATCGCGGTGGAGGCGGGTATAAAAGTTTGCACGCAGGCCTTCTTTTGGCATGAATGGCGCCTCGTGATGAGTTCCTCCCCCCAGAAACCCAGAGTTATTCCCAGGGACTTGGTGCTGCCATTTCTTTTGGTGACGTCGCTTTTTGCGCTGTGGGGCTTTGCCAACGATATCACCAATCCGATGGTGGCCGCGTTTAAGAACATCCTCCTGATTACCAATTTCGAGAGTTCGCTGGTTCAGTTCGCATTTTACGGGGGGTATTGTTTGATGGCGATCCCTGCGGCGTTGTTTATCAAACGATTCAGCTACAAGTCTGGTATTTTGATGGGGCTGGCGCTGTATGCGGCAGGATGTTTGTTGTTTATTCCCTCGGGTAGCATCATGCAGTTCTGGGCGTTTTTGATGGCCTATTTTGTCATGACCTGCGGGCTTGCCTTCCTTGAAACCAGTGCGAATCCGTATATTCTGTCCATGGGGCCTGAGGAAACCTCCACGCAGCGGCTCAATTTGGCCCAAGCCTTCAACCCGATTGGCTCACTGACCGGGATGTTCATCGCGAAAGAATTGATTCTCGCAAAACTCAATTCTGCGGATGAAGAGACTCGCCGTCTGCTGAGGGAGTCAGACCCCGCGGCGTTTGCGGAGATTCAGAGAAGTGACTTGGATGTGATTGTGGGTCCTTATTTGGGCTTGGGAATTGTGGTGTTGGCCGTTTTTTTGGTGTTTGCGCTGTTTCGCCTCCCGGTTTCCAGGAGCGAAACAACACAAAATTTGGATCTGCTGCCCACCCTTCGTCGTCTCCTGGGAAATTCCCGTTACGTCGAGGGGGTTGTGGCACAGGCTTTTTATGTGGGGGCTCAGATCATGATCTGGACCTTCATTATTCAATATGGGGTGAGCGAGTTGGGTCTTACCAAAGCGGAGGCCCAAGGTTATAACATTGCGGCCATGGTGATATTTGTGACCAGCCGGTTCATTTGCACGTTTCTGTTGAAATTTGTGAGCCCGGGCGGTCTGCTTCTCTCTCTCGCATTTGCTGGGGCGATGCTCACACTCGGAGTCATTTTTGTGCAGGGAATGATGGGATTGTATTGTCTTGTGGCGATTTCGGCCTGCATGTCTCTGATGTTTCCCACAATCTATGGGATTGCGTTGCGGGGGATGGGCGAGGATGCAAAGCTGGCTTCGGCCGGACTCATTCTTGCCATTGGTGGGGGATGTCTCATGCCACCTTTGCAGGCCGCCATCATGGATCGAAGTGCCTTCGAACTGGGGCCTCTTCTGCTTTCGAGCACCAGAGCCTCCTTTGTGCTGCCGCTCGTGTGCTTTTTTGTCATTGGCATTTTTGGATGGCGGACGGCGGCAAGGCATGACAGATCCATGACGTCCCGGGCTTGACGGGTGGGCCCTGTATGGTGTCAGGGTGGAGGCATGCAACATCACAACAAATTTTTGACTTTGGTGAACGAGGCCCTTCCGGGAATCAACGAGGTCAGCGTGGCAGAAGCCTCCGCAGCGACGAGCGGGGGGAATGCGGTTTTGGTGGACGTCCGCGAGGACCGCGAGTGGGTGGCTGGCCACGCTGTGGGTGCCGTGCATATTGGCAAGGGGGTTATTGAGCGAGATATCGAGCATTTGTATCCCGATCCCGAGACCCCACTTTATTGTTATTGCGGAGGAGGTTACCGGTCGGCTTTGGTTGCAGAGGCCCTCCAAAAGATGGGATACAGGCACGTTTATTCCGTCGCGGGTGGCATTAAGGCCTGGGCTGATGCGGGATTGCCTCTCGATCGCTGAGAACCAGCAGATACTAACTCGCCGCCTTGGTGGCCTGGTCGATCATGACGTCCACCATTCCAGGTTCCGTGCCGATCGCACGGGAGTAATATAGCGTTTTCCCACGCAGGTGGTGCGGATTTTCAAGAAAGACCGTCGATTGACTTGCTGCCGGACCGATTTCACTGCGAATCCCAAGGAGAACGGGAATGTCCTGGTAGCTATGGAGGCCATCCGCGATAAAGAAGGGGACGGTGACAACATTTGGCTGCGTGGAGATCTGGTCCCACGCGGCGATCAGTGGAGGTTCTTCCATATAAGCAGCCTCGACCTGCGCGTAGAGCCCCATGGCGCGAATTTTGGCGACCTGGTCTTTGGCGGCTTTTGCGGAATTGTCATTCAAACCTGTGCCATGGCCCACGATGAGGAGGCACGATTCTGAGGGAGGCACGCTGGGTGCCACCTCGGCCGCTCGGCGAAGGAGGGCATCGGTCACTTGAGGGTGATTTCCCACAGGCTCGCAGTAGCGAATCTTGCGACCATTCCGGAGGGTTATCTTTCCCTCCAGCCCGAGCTCGCGGGGGATCACGGTCTGGGTGAAATAGCCTTCGCTGATGAAATTTGGAACAACATACACAGTGGGGCTTTCCGTGTTTCGAAGGATATCCCGCATGGAGGGTTGTTCCTTCCAAAAACAGCAGGCCACCTCCGCAAAAATCTCCCGCTTGCGAATCTCGCGGGCATGCTCAAGAGTGGGCGTGCTGGAATCGGGATTCACCGTGGAGCCATGACCCACAATCACCAAAGCACTGGCGGAGAGGTCAGCGGGTGTGTTCACTAGCTTGAGGCACTGGCGGATGTTTCGAGAAAGTCATGACACACGGAGGTCGCGTCAAAGTGTTTTCTGGCATACGCACGGGCAGCGGCAGAGTGGTGCGCATAATTTGCGGCGACCGCACGGATGGCCGTTGCGGCTTCCTCGGGATCGGTGAAAGCCAGCACCCCCTCCCCTGATGGCAGGCACTCGCTCCAAGCCGTGTCCTGAACAACCACCGGACGGCCCGCGGCAAGGTAGCAGGCGCTCCTGCAACTAAACCAACCGCTTCGGGATTTCACATAGCCGTTTTTTGCAACGCTCCACTCGGCTTTGGAGTGAAAGATAAACTGACGGTAGGATTCAAAATCCGGGAGATGTTCATCCGGCTCAACAATCCCCCAACCGTTTTCCACCAGGAGGTCCGTAGGGCGGCTTTTTCCAACCCCCTGCCCCATGGCGAGGACAAAAGGTTCCCCTGTCATTCGAGGCAAATCCACAAACCTCAGAAACTCCGAGTCCTTTTGTCCATAGCTCGCCCCCTCGAATTCTTTGGGTTTGTAACTGGACCAATTCATCACTGTGGACCAGGCCTCGGCTGCAACATGCTCAGGGTCATGATCCCCGGGGTCCCAATATTCAAGAGCCACAGGCTGGACGGTTGGGTGCCACGTGATCCCTCCCTCGGGGACAAGACAGCCGGGTTTGCCAATGTTCAGACCGAAGGAAAAATGGGCCTCATGAGCGCGGATCCGATCTTCGGTGCCTCCATGGGTCACCAAGCCGATCTGGGTAAACATGGGATCGCCATCCATGAAGAGTTTGCGTTTGATCCCCGCCGTCACCGGCCGAAGCCAGCAAGCCCCCGAGACATTCACCAGAACCTCCGCCCCGGCAATAATGCTCTCAGCAAGGCGGGGGTCGGTCACACCGTGATAGGATTGATCCGCCTCATTTCGGTAGATCCATCGGTCGCCCATGTCAAAGGCCTCCATCACACGGGCCAGGTAGGCGACATTATGGGAGCAATTGGCACTGGGTTCCTGAGCCACGGGATCATAAGCCCAGGCTCCCGTGTCTTCAAGATACCAGACCTCATGACCCAGGGCCTTCAATCCGAGGGCGTACTGGATATAATCCCAGGTCACACCCCCAAACGCGTATTGGCCAATCAGGCCGGTGACAATAATCCTCATGGCCTCCAACCTATGCCTTATGGTAAACAAGCAGCAACCCTGTATGGAGACCATTTTTGTTGGGTCAGCTTTTGCAGTCGAATCCTCTGAGGGGAGGTGGAAGCATTTTTGCCGTGCTCCCATCGTGCCTTTTGGTGTTTTCCATGGAGACGCTCCCCAGCCCCCAACCGGGACCGCTGGCATCCTGCAGGCTTTCTTAATATCTCAAAACTGTTTTCCGCTTGCCTCCTTCAAAACATCATGAGCAGCAAAGTGATCATCATCGGCGCTGGCGCTGCGGGCCTGGCCGCAGCGGATCGTCTTCTCCAGAACGGCATGGAATGCCTCATCGTCGAGGCCACCGGGCGCGCGGGAGGAAGGGTCCAGCACTTGGATGGTTTTGCGCCGTGGCCGATTGAACTCGGCGCTGAGGAAGTCCATGGACTCGATAACTGCCTGCGCAGCATGGTCGAGGAGACCGGCGCAGATTTTATCACGCATGAAAGCCGCGATGATATCGTCCGCCTCGATGGAGAGATGTTTTCCTTATCCGTGGCGGCAGGAGATCCGGACATGCAGCGGGCTTTTGATTTTATCAGCGGTCTGGATCGAGTGCAGAAGCCGGACTGGACGGCAGAAGAGAGCCTGGTGTTTTCCCAGTTCCCGCGAAGGACCCGTCACTACCTCGATTCACGACTCGGCGTGGAACATGGCACCACCCTCAATCGGCTTGGTCTGCGAGGATTCAAAACCTACGAGAAAGGCTGGGAGGCACGTGAAAATAATTACACCCTCAATCGCCCGTATCTCTCCTTGTTTGGCCACATGCTGGATAGGTTGCAGGGCGTCCTGCGATTGAATGCGCCTGTGAAATCCATTGCCTGGGATAGCAAGAGACCTTCCGTTCACCTGGTCGGCGGGGAAATTCTCGAGGCCGATCATGTGATAATGACTGCTTCTGTGGCAGTTCTGGGATCGGGCCTTCCGTCATTTAACCCGCCATTGCCCGCGGAAAAACTCGACGCCATTTCCAATATCGGCATGGACACCGGCATGAAAATCCTGCTTCGTTTCCGGGAGCGCTTCTGGCCAGAAGAAATGTATTTTTTGCACACGGATGGGTTCCTGCCACAATTCTGGACCCCCGGGAAATTGCGTCAACCGGAGTGCCATGTGCTCACGGCTTTTATCGGAGGCTCGCGGGCCGAGTTTCTTGCCAACCTGGGCTGCGACCCCGTCGCATTTGCCGTCGCAGAATTGGATGAATCCTTTGGCGGCAAAATTGCCAGCAGGTTGTTTCTGAAAGGACATGTCGCAGATTGGGGCAAAGAACCCTTTGTTCGAGGGCTTTACAGTTACCCGATGGCGACTACCACGGAGGCCCACCGCGAGGCTCTTGCCTCGCCGTTGGGACAGAAGATCTTTTTCGCCGGCGAGGCGACGGATCTCCATGGACATACGGGAACAGTTCACGGAGCCATTGAAAGCGGTTGGCGGGCTGCGGAGCAGATTCTGAATTCCTGAGGAAAACTCGCTTTTGAGTCTTTTTCAGTTGCCAAGATTGCCAAATCTCCTAAGATGAGCAACCCGACAGAGCCCCAAACGAGTGGTTTGAGGCTTTTTCCAAGTGGCGCTTCCCGCCCTGCGGAAATCGGAAAACCAAACAAAAACATAACCCTAACCCGAAATACCAGCCATCATGGCCGCATTGCAGGAACTCATCGCGAACTCCGTTAAAAATTACCGCGAAGGCAGCATCATCAAAGGACACATTCTTGAAGTCCGCCCCAGAGAATTTCTCGTAGACATTGGATACAAAAGCGAAGGCGTGATCCCCGCCAGCGAATTTGACGATGCCGAAGACGTGGAAGTCGGCGACGAAATCGAAGTCCTTCTTGAGCGCCTCGAAAACGATGAGGGCATGGTTGTCCTCTCCAAAGAAAAGGCCGCCGCCCGACAAAATTGGGAAAAAATTTACGCAGTCTTCAAAGACGAAGGCCTCATCAAGGGCAAAGTCAAAGCCGTTGTCAAAGGTGGACTCACCGTCAACGTCGGCGTGGAAGCCTTTCTTCCTGCATCCCAGATTGACATCATTCCGCCAAAAGACCTCCAACAATTTGTTGGCAACACCTACGATTTCCGCATCGTCAAAATCAATGATGACCGCAAGAACGTGGTCCTCAGCCGCCGTGAGATCATCGAGCAGGAACGCTCGGAAAAACGCCAGGCTTTCCTCGCCACGGCCGCTCCCGGCGCGAAAGTCATTGGTGTGGTCAAAAACATCACCGACTTCGGGGCCTTTGTGGACCTGAATGGCATCGACGGACTCCTGCATGTCACCGACATGTCCTGGGCCCGCCTCACCCACCCGAGCGAACTGCTCAAGGTCGGCCAGGAATTGGAGGTTCAAATTCTTGAAATCAACAAAGACCGCGAGCGCGTGTCTTTGGGTCTCAAGCAGATGCAATCCAATCCTTGGGACAAAATCGAAGACCGCTTCCCCGTGGGCGCAAAGATCAAAGGCAAGGTCACAAACCTCATGCCTTACGGAGCCTTCATTCAGATCGAAGAAGGTGTCGAAGGACTCATCCACGTCTCCGAACTTTCATGGACGAAGCGCATCGCCCGCCCGTCCGATGTCCTTGTTCTCGGTCAGGAAGTCGAAGCCGTGGTCCTTGGCGTCAACAAAGAAGAGCTCAAGATCTCTCTCGGTGTCCGTCAGCTCGAAACCAACCCATGGGACGAAATCGAAGTTCGCTACATGATTGGCAAACAGGTCAAAGGCAAGGTCCGCAACATGACCGCTTATGGCGCGTTTGTTGAACTTGAAGAAGGCATTGATGGCATGGTTCACGTCTCCGACGTTTCATGGACCCGCAAGATCAACCACCCGAGCGAAGCCCTCAAGAAGGGTGACGAAGTCGAAGCGGTGGTTATCGACATCGACAAAGCCAATCAGCGCATCAGCCTGGGCATCAAACAACTCGAAAACGATCCCTGGAAAGAAATCGATGGACGCTTCAAAATCGGCGACCTCGTCCAGGGCACGGTCAGCAAACTCACCAACTTCGGTGCCTTCATCCAACTCAAGGAAGAAATCGATGGCTTGGTCCACATCTCGCAGATCAGCGAGGACCGTGTCGACAAAGTCAAAGATGTCCTTAAGGTTGGTCAGGAAGTCGAAGCCCGCGTCATCAAAGTGGACAAAGCCGAGCGTCGCATTGGTCTTTCGATCAAGGCCGCCAACTACGGTGAAGAAGCTCTCCGCAAGGAAGCCGAAGCCATGGATTCCCTGCGCCCTGGCGAAGATATGGTCGGCTTGGCCCAAGCCTTCCAATTCGCGGAAGAAGAATATCGCCCCGGCGAAGCAAAACCCAAACCCTGATCCCATCACCGGCAAAGCCCGGTATGATCTGGAAAGAATCAACAAGCCCCCGCCTCCACGCACTCTGCGCGGGGCGGGGGTTTTTGATTGGGTGGAAGCTACGCGCACGAAAGCTTTCCCTTCATTGGTAGGGCGCGGCAGTCTCCGCCTTCGCAAGGCCTATGGCGTGACAAGCCTTACCCGCCGACTTGTCACCATTCATGTTTTCCACACTCGACAACATGTCCGCCATAACGCTTCAATGCATTGATGAGCAACATATTGGAAGGTCAGGTCGCAGTGGTCACCGGAGCCGGTCGGGGGATTGGGGAAGCCATTGCCAGGCGATTCGTTGAGAATGGGGCCAAGGTCGCCATCGTGAGTCGCACGGAAGCCAATTCCCAGAAGGTCGCGGAGGCCATCAACACGGTTCACCTGGGATTTGCGAAGCCCTACGCCGTCGATGTTGCAGATTTTGACGCTGTTCAAAAAATTGGGGAGCAAATTTTGGCGGACTTTGGGCGTTGTGACGTGCTGGTGAACAATGCAGGAATCACGCGTGACACGCTTGCGATGCGCATGAGCTCCGAAGATTGGGACATCGTCCTCGACACCAATTTGAAAGGGGCTTTCAATTTTGCACGGTCTGTTCTTCGGTCCATGGTCAAGCAGCGCTATGGGCGGATTATCAATATCAGTTCCGTGAGTGGACTGCTTGGATTGGCAGGCCAGGCCAACTATGCAGCCAGCAAAGCAGGGCTCATTGGACTCACCAAAACTCTGGCCCGCGAACTTGCGAGCAGGAACATCACAGCCAATGTGGTGGCTCCTGGATTCATTGAGACCGATATGACGTCTGTGCTGAGCGAGGAAGTAAAAAAAGGCGCTCTTTCCCAGATCCCCCAATCGCGTATGGGAAGCGGAGAGGACATCGC
>JBGTAR010000247.1:0-11495 GCA_041749815.1 Terrimicrobiaceae bacterium | reverse complement strand
GGGATCCGGGATGTTGCTCAGGTGGTAACTCAGGGTTTCGACGCGGTTGGGCTGTTGCATCCCAAGCTTCTTCCAGAGTTACTCAAGCTTGTACATTTTATTCGTATTTATTTTTCCTGCATTTTTAATGCGTTTGCCCTGCCTTTGTTCCAGCGTCCCTATTCATGGGATCAAAAAGATTGGGAGACGCTTTGGACGGACCTGATGGCGCAATACGATGAGGAGGGGCGGGGCTCACATTTCATGGGAGCCGTAGTTAGTGTGCCAGTAAACTCTGTGCCAGTGGGGGTTACAAAACATCTCGTCATTGATGGCCAGCAGCGTCTCACCACGCTTTCACTTCTCCTCGCCGCAATCCGGGAGGCGTGTTTGGCAGGTGGCGACAACCTGACCGCCGGGATCATCGAGGATTTCCTCACGAATCGGCACTACCAGAGTCCGGATGATCTCAAAATCGTGCCCACCCAAGTTGACAGGGTGGCTTTCAACGCTTTGGTTTACCGCAAGAACACCGATGCCTACGAGGAGTCCAGAATCCTCCAAGCATACCGTTTTTTCCTCAGGAAACTATCCGAAACGGACGACGAAGATGAACCGATCAAGGCGGCGCAGGTCCTGCAGACGATCCAGCAATCGCTGCAAGTGGTGATGATCAACCTCGGAGCGACCGACGATCCATATCTCATTTTTGAAAGCCTCAATCACAAGGGCAAGCCGCTCAGTCAATCGGATCTGGTGAGGAACTATGTGCTGATGCGCTTCCAGCACTCGACGTCAGCGGGCGGTGAACAAGAGATGGTTTATCAGGAACTCTGGCGTCCAATGGAGGATGCGTTGAAGGAGAATATGAGCGAGTTCCTCCGTCACTACGGCATGCGCAAGGGGACGAACATCCGCAAGGGCGATATATACACGGCCTCCAAGAATGAGTTCGAGAAGCTGCAGGACGCCGCCGACGTGCAGACCCGCCTCCTTGAAATGAAAATTGCCGCGCTGAGTTACGAAAAATTTCTGAAGCCCGATCTTGAAGCTAATCCTGGAATCAGCCGTCGCCTTGGAGCTCTACAAGAACTGGACTCAACGGTATTTTACCCATTGTTGCTTGAACTCTACCGTTATTGGCAAAACGGTGCGCTCTCCAGCGGCGGCTTGGCGGATTCTCTGGATGCCCTTGAGTCCTTTTACGTTAGACGGATGACCTGCGGCGTGCCCACAAACGCATTGAACAAGATCGCCATGGAGATTTGCACCCATCTCCCCGCGATCTCAATCGATTCTTGGTTGCGCGATAAGTTGGCCCAAGGATCAGGCGGTCGGCGTTGGCCACAAGATGACGAGTTCCAAGAAGCACTGATCGTCCAGTCGATCTACACTCGCCGCCGTCTCGCACGCTACATGCTCATTGCACTAGAAGAGGCTTATGAGCACAAGGAGCCGATCGACACGACCACAGCAACGATCGAACACATCATGCCACAAACCCTCAACGCCAAATGGAGGAGCGATCTTGGGCAGGAATATTCGGATATCCACGAGCGCTGGCTCGATACCTTGGGCAACCTGACCCTCACAGGTTACAATTCAGAACTCGGCAATGATCCGTTTGAGGTTAAAAAGGTGAAGCTAGCGAACACGCATTTCGAAATGACCAAGCCAGTTCTGGAGAACGAGAGATGGGGAGCCGACGAAATCAAGACCCGCGCCGCAAGCCTCGCATCGAAAGCCGTCATGAGGTGGAAACGCTGATGTCTCCTCAAAGGCGTCCGCGCGACGTGTTTATTGGATCGGCTTCGGAGACTGAACAACCCGCTGGAAGCGCCTCTGAAACGGAGGCCCTTCGATCAGATTGGTTGGGAAAAACGGGGCTTTGCAAGAGCCTCGTTTTTCTTGGAAGTCATCTTTACATAATGAAAAAAAATGTCAATAGTGTAAACTTATCTCCTCTGATCTTTATGTCATCGCCATTCCGGAAAGAGGCTCAATTCTCAGAAAACCTGTTTCAGAAAACCAAACTCCACACCTTATGAACAACCCTTCCTCCATCCGCCATTCCGCAAATGGCCGCTCGCGTGCGCCCGCTCATACGCTTGCCCAACGCATGGGAGACCGGCTCCGCCGTGCCCGCCTGATGAGCGGGCATTCGCTTCGCAGTCTGGCCGAGGCGATCAACGCGGAGGTCTCGCACACCATGCTGCAGAAATTTGAAGCCGGCGAGGCTTGTCCCGATACGAAGTTGCTTGCCCGTCTCGGCCAGGTTCTTCACGTCCGGCCGGATTATTTCTTCAAGTCCGATGACCTGAAGCTTCTCACGTTGGAATACCGGAGTCAGACCAAGCTGGGAACAAAGCCCCGTCAGCGCATTGAAGAAAAAGCGTATGAGTTTTTTGAGCGGTATCTCGAAATTGAGAGCATCGTTGGAGTGCCGTCAGCGAAATTCCCTCAGGCCGATTTGTCGTCGGTGAAGTCTGGAGATCTGGCAGATGCCATTGAGGAGGCCGCTGTGAAATTGCGGGAGAAATGGCAACTCGGCATGAACCCGGTTCCCAATGTGCATGCCACGCTGGAAAAACACGGCGTCAAAGTCCACATCCTTCCACACGAGGAGGGGTTTGATGGCTTCTCTGCGTTTGCGGAAGGCGGCGATCTTCGTGTGCCAGTGATTGCGCTCTCCGAGCGATGGTTGCGGGGCCGGGAAAAGGATCTGCCGCGGTTCCGCTTCACGGCGGTCCATGAGTTGGCTCACCTGCACTTGATTCTGCCGGACGGGCTCAGCCACAAAGAAAAAGAAGACTGTTGCCACCGTTTTGCCGGTGCCTTCTTGATTCCGCGCAAACCCTTCGAGGAGGCCTTCGGTGTAAATCGCGTGAAGATCGCCTTGGCCGAGCTCGCAGCCATTAAGGCCGAGTGGGGCGTTTCCATGGCAGCCATCATGAAACGGGCCAGCAACCTTGGGCTCGTCACTCCGGGCCGATACAAAACCTTCTGCATTGTTTCGGCAAAGAATGGATGGCGCACTAAAGATCCGGGAAAGTGGATTGGCGAGGAAGAGTCCGGCCGTTTCAAGGCCTTGGTTCTTCGCGCTCTAGCCCAGGAAATCATCACCACCTCCAAGGCCGCCGGACTCCTTGGGATTTCCCTGCCGGAACTTGGGGAGATGTTCGAACCTGTCGATTGACCGAGCCCAATGAGAATCGCCGTCAAGGATGCCAATGTCTTCATCGATCTCGAAGCGATGGGCATCCTCGATCTGTGGTTTCAACTCGGCCACAAAACCATCACCAGCAGTTTTGTCGTCATCGAATTGGAGAATGGAGGACACGCCAACGCACTCGCCAGCATCAATGCCGGACAGGTGATCGAGGCCGTAATCTCCAGCGAGGAAATGGAGGCGTTTGAAGAGCTCCAAAAGGATTGTGCTCCCCTTGGGCTGGGCATGACGGATGTCTCCGTGCTTTTTCTGGCCATTCGTGAAGATGCGATGTTGCTTACCGGCGACAAACCGCTGCGAAATCAGGCAAATCTCCGCATGGTGGAGGTTCATGGGACATTGTGGATTATGGACAAGTTGGTGGATTCCGGGCTTCTTGCAAAAAAGGTGGCGGCCCAGAGGTTGCAAAACTTGCTACTCCAGACGGGTAAAGAACAGCGGTACCTGCCCAAAAGCGATTGCCACGCGAGAATCATGCGTTGGGGCAAGCCATAGAACATGATGGGCAAAGGCCCATATTTCGGTATGCTCGTTCGAGCAAAGTCCGGTGAATCAGTCCCAAACCAACGAAGCCGCCCTTGAGGCCTGCATCGAACGCCACCTCACCGGTGGCGTGAGTGTGATGCCTTCACCGGAAACGCCATTCAAGGAGGATGTCGGCATTTATCAAACCAGCAAGGCCGCGGGCTACCTGCGCGGAAAATCCACCGACTTCAAGACCGAGTTTGCCATCGACGAGGCGAAGTTCTGGCAGTTTCTCGAATCCACGCAGCCAATCGAACTCGCCAAGCTCACCTACAAACCGGACTGGAAGCGGCAGGTTCTCGAACGGCTTAACCGGAAGCTGAAGAAGGACGGCATCCTCGCCGTGCTCAAGAAGGGGCTGGATGTGGACAATGCGCATTTCACATTGCTCTATCGACTGCCATACAATGATCTCAACCCGGATGTCACCGCCAAGTTCGAGACCAACATTTTTTCGGTCACCCGGCAGGTGTATTTCTCCAGTGTCGATCACAAATCAGTGGACATGGTGATCTTTCTCAATGGCCTGCCGATTGCCACGCTGGAACTCAAGAACCCGTGGACCGGCCAAAACGTCAACCACGCCAAGAAACAATACCGAGACGACCGCGATCCCAAGGAAACACTGTTCCAGTTCCGTCGCTGCCTTGTGCATTTCGCCGTCGATCCCGACGAGGTTTGGATGACAACCAAGCTTGATGGCAAGAATACCTATTTCCTGCCCTTCAACAAAGGCCTGCCGAACGGCCAGGGCAAGGGCAACCCGGTCAATCCGAATGGCCACAAGAGCGCTTATCTCTGGCAGGAAATCCTCACCCGCCACAGCCTCACGAACATCATCGAGCACTACGCCAAGCTCACCGTGGAAAAGGACAAAGCCGACAAGGAGAGGGAGACCCTCTATTTTCCGCGGTATCATCAGCTCCAGGTCGTGCGCTTGTTGCTGGCGGATGTGCAGGCAAAAGGGCTTGGCGAGCGTTATCTCATCCAGCACTCCGCTGGATCCGGGAAATCCCACTCCATCACATGGCTTGGGTATCAGCTTGTGGAACTCTATGACAAGACAGGACAGGAGAATCTGTTCGACTCCGTGATTGTCGTCACCGACCGCCGCGTTCTCGACCGCCAGATCGACAAAAACATCCGCCAATTTGCCGAGGTGAAAAACCTGCTGGCCCATGCTGATAGTGCCGCCGAGCTCCGCGCCCACTTGGAAGCTGGCAAGAAGCTCATCACCACAACGATCCAGAAGTTCCCGTTCATCGTCGATGGAATTGCCGACATGAGCGACAAGACCTTTGCCGTCATCCTCGACGAAGCCCACTCGTCCCAAGGGGGCCAGGCTGCCGATAAACTAAACATGTCACTCGGCGGTAGCGGCGACGAAGAAGAACCCGAGGATTACCAAGACAAGATCCTGCAAGCGATGGAGCGGAGCAAAATGGGCAAAAATGCCTCCTACTTCGCTTTCACCGCAACGCCCAAAAAAGCCACGCTCGAAAAATTCGGCACCCGCAATGCCGACGGTGGTTTCGATCCCTTCCATCTCTATTCCATGAAGCAGGCCATCGAGGAAGACTTCATCCTCGACGTGCTCGCCAACTACACGACCTACAAAAGTTACTACGAGGTCCAGAAATCCATCGAAGACAACCCGAAGTTCGACACCATCAAGGCCCAGAAGAAACTCCGCGCGTATGTCGAGAGTCACGAACAGACGATCGGCACCAAGGCGGCGCTGATGGTGGATCATTTCCTCAGCCAGGTCGTGGCCACCAAAAAGCTTCGTGGCCAGGCCCGCGGCATGGTCATCACCCGCAACATCGAAAGTGCCATCCGTTACTATCAGGCGATTCAAAAAGAACTTAAAGCCGCCAATGCCCCTTTTCAGGCCATTGTTGCTTTCTCGGGCAAGAAGACCCTCGATGGAATCGAACACACCGAAGAATCGCTCAATGGATTCCCGTCAAAGGACATCCCTGACAAACTCGCCGGAAACATAAAAACCGGAGAAACGAACTTCCGCCTGCTGGTTGTTGCCAACAAATTCCTGACCGGGTTTGACGAACCACTTTTGCACACGATGTATGTGGACAAACGGCTCCAAGGAGTGCTCGCCGTCCAAGCCCTGTCCCGTCTGAACCGCTGCAATGCCAAGATGCAGAAGCAGGACACCTTCATCCTGGATTTCTACAACACCGCCATGGAAATCAAGGAGGCCTTTGACGATTTCTACACCGCGACTTCGCTCACCGAACCCACGGACATCAATGTTCTCCACGATCTCAAGGATGCCCTCGACGACGCGCAGCTCTATAGCGAGGAGGACATCGAGAAATTCAACGAACTCTTCTTCAATGGGGAGGATGCCGAAATGCTCCACCCAATCATTGATGAGACCGTCGTCCGCTTCGATCTCTTGGAACGTGAGCCGGACAAGATCGATTTCAAGATCAAGGCCAAGCAATTTGTGAAACTCTACGGCCAGCTCGCCTGCATCATGCCCTTTGCAAAACCCGAGTGGGAAAAGCTCCACTGGTTCCTCAAATTCCTGATCCCCAAGCTCAAGGTGAAAGACAAGGACAGAGACCCAATCGATGCGCTCTTGGAAAGCGTCGATTTATCAACCTACGGCCTCGAACGCGTCCGCCTGAACCAGCATATCGAACTGGACAGCGCCGAAACCGAACTCGAACCCGAAAATCCAAACCCTCGCGGATTTCGTGGTCCCGAAGGGGAGGAATCGCCGCTTGACGAGATCATCCGCAACTTCAATGAACGCTGGTTCGATGCCTGGGACGCCACTCCCGAAGAACAGCGGGTGAAGCTCATCAAGATCATGGAGCATGTTCAGGAAAGTGATGCCTACAAGGCACAGGTCGTGGACAATCCTGATGAACAAAACCGCCGTATCGCGTTGGAAAGCCTCATCACCCAAGCCGTGAACAAAGAGCGCAAGAAGGATTTGGATCTCTACAAAGTCTATGCGGGTGATCCTGATTTCAAAAAAGCCTTCGACGAGAGCATCATGCGCATTCTGGCGCTGCATGAGAAGAACAAGGCTGCATGATATGAGGCTTAGCAATGATAACGGCGTCCGCAGCGTCAGGCAATTTCTTGTCTTCACCAGCGACAGCTTGCGAAAAAAGGCACGTCCCGCTAGCTTTTTTCCATGAAGGATCGTATCGCCGATGACGCACGTTTCGCCCTGCTTGCGAAAGTGAGACAGGCGCGGCTGATGTCTGGCGAGGCGAAGTTTCTCGCTGGGTTTGAGTTGTTTAACGAAGCCTGTGCTTGGTGTCTGGCCGGAATTGCTGCCCAGCATCCAGAAGCAAGTGAAGCGGAGAAACAACAAGAACTGCAACGTCGTCTAAAGCTTGCTGAGCGCATTTTCTGATGAGCGGCACAGAGTCACTTCTCAAGCTTGTGGCAAACTTTGATGCCGCAGGTGTTCCATATATGATTGTGGGTTCCTATTCCTCGAATTTTTACGGCATCCCACGCATGACCAAGGATGCTGACTTGGTGGTCCATCTCGATTCGAAGGGGTGGCAGGGTTTGACGTCTTTGCTGCCTGATGACCTCGAGCTGGAACAGCAGATGGGATTCGAAATGGTCACTGCGACCCAGCGCGAGGTGCTCCGGGTGAAAGGCAGCCTGTTCCAGATCGAACTTTTTCGCCTGAGCGACGATGACCATGACCGGATGCGTTTTGAACGCAGGCTCCGCCGGCCTGTTTTTCCGGGAGTGGACGTTTCACTGCCGACGGCCGAAGATGTGATCATCCAGAAGCTTCGCTGGAGTCATGGTGCGAAAAGACCCAAGGACTTCGCCGACGCCGTGGCAGTGATGCAAGTCCAAGGCAAATCCCTCGACTGGTCTTACATCAACCACTGGTGCACCCAACACGGCACTCTCGACTTGCTCGCCGAAGCCAAAGCTGAGGCTTCCGTGGTGTGGGAAGCCGATGAACAAGGAGGAACTCAAAGTCGTCCTTAACATCGTTGGTCGCGTGATGGAGAAGTCGGCGGGTTCAGCGAACCGCGCCCTACCAATTGGAGGAGGCTAGCGCCACACGCGCGCCCGTCACATGACTCACACTCCCTTCCCAAAGAGGTCAATGAAGAGTTAGGATTTTGCTCATGCCTGAAATTCAACAAAAAATCCAGTCCCTCCTCGATCAGCTGGTTGAGGAGGGTTCTGAACGAGGCGTTCAGGTTGCCGCCTATTTGGAAGGCGATCTGATTGTGGATTCCTGGGCCGGAGTGGCGGATATCCGCTCGGACAAGCCAGTGGCCGGTGAAACGCTGTTTCCGGTTTTTTCTGTCACCAAAGGGCTTGTGGCGACGATGGCCCAGATCCTTGTCGATCAGGGAAAACTCCAATATGAGACCCGTCTTGCCGAGGTTTGGCCAGAGTTTGGCGTCAACGGAAAATCCGAAATCACGTTTCGACAGGCGCTGAATCACACCGCCGGGCTGTCCAATATGCCAAGGGGCATCGGACATCAGGAGCTTGGCGATTGGGAGGCCATGTGCCGTGCCATCGCCGATATGCGTCCCATCTCAGCGCCCGGGGTCGAAACGGTTTATCATGCCATCACCTACGGCTGGCTTGTGGGGGAGACCATGCGGCGGGTCGATGGCCGCCCCTTTGCCTGGATGTTGGATGAGGTGATTTGCCAACCGTTGGGCATCACCTCACTTTTTGTCGGACTTCCGGAAAGCCGGGACTCTGACACAGCTTTTCTCGAGTCCGTTTTGGAGGAGAGTGCCCTTCCAGAAGTTGATGTTCCGCAAGCGGTTCCTGCCTGGGTCCAGCCATTGCACGCGTGGATGAACCGGACGGACGCCCGGCGGGCCTGCATCCCCGCGTCAAACGGAATCATGAATGCCCGCGCAGTGGCCAGGCACTATGCCGCGCTGTTGGTTGGCGGGGTGGATGGCGTTGAGCTTCTCTCTCAGAAACGTCTGCAGCTCGCTCTGGAAATTCCGAACCCGGCACCTTCCTCGCGTCCGATGGGTTACACCATGAGCGGATTCTCTTCTCCGCAGGCATTCGGTCATGGTGGGTTCGGCGGTTCCAATGCGTTCGCTGATCCCAAACACCGTTTCGCTTTTGCATTTGCCCGCAACCGCCTGGGTGATGGAAATTCGCAGCAGAAAATCGCCGAAGAATTTCTGAAGGCCGGCGTTTTGCACGCCTAGCGCCTGTTAGACACACTTGCCTCGCAGAAGAAGGCAAGGCCACCTCAGCTGTGATGAAAACGGGGGAGGAACTGGAGTCAGCTTCTTGGTTGCGGGAACTCATAACCCGCCATCATTTTCCCATCCCCCACATGTCCATGCTTTGCACCAGCAAATTTTCATCACGCCCGGCAACCAGCTCGAAAGATTTTCAACTGGCCAACGGCAAACATGTCGATAGGGTGGCGCATGAAGGGCCCGCGCAAAAATCAAGTTGGCCTTCAAACGCAGCAGGAGAAAAAATTAGCAGGGCCTTCTTACAGCGACATTGACCACATGATCAATTTGGAAACCATCCGTGCCGGCTTGGATGCCGGGGAGTTTTTTTTGGAATATCTGCCAACGGTGTCCCTGGTTGATGGGAGCTGTATCGGCACGGAAGCTCTCGTCCGCTGGAGGCGATCGACGGGGATTGTGCCTCCCATGGAGTTCGTCCCGTTCGTTGAGAACACACCGCTCTCCGGTTTGCTGACTTACAGGGTCATCGACATCGTGGCCGAAGAAATGAGTGGTTGGCTGAGGGCCAACCCCGATGCGCATCTGAGCATTAACGTGCCACCAGAAATCCTGGGTCGCGGTGGTTTGGAATATGCGGCAAAAAATTCCGGGTTGTACGAGTTTGTGAGTCAGATCATCATGGAGATCACAGAGCGCGGGGTGCCTGACATGCTGGGCGTGCAAGCCATCAACACGGGGTGGGCCATCGGCCTTCGGGTGGCATTGGATGATGTCACTTTCAGCAGCGGGGCCAATCTGGCAGTGCTGGCACGCAGCAACTGGGACATCATCAAGCTGGATCGGTCCTTGATTTCACAAATCAGCCCGGGAGGCCCCCCTCCAGAATGGCTTACGAGAATGGCGTCGCTCCTCGATTCCTCGAAGCTGATGGTCATCGCCGAAGGGGTGGAAACTCAGCAGCAATTGAAGATCCTCAAGGAGGCAAACATCGCGGCAGCTCAGGGTTATTTCTTTTCTCCACCAATTTCTGCAGCCGACTTCATTGCCTACCACAAATCTTCACTCGGCAATTCTCACTGATTTTCAGGCAGGGTCAAAAACCTGAGGCCGCTTGGTCTTTCCCGCATTTCCCTTCTCCCCATCGAGGTTTCAGGATTAAATCACCGAATGAAATCTCAGTTTCTTGGCAGCAGCACAATCGAAGTCACCCGCCTGTCCTATGGCTGCATGCGCATTTCTGGGTCATGGGACCGGGACAAGGTTGATGCGGAAGCCATCGAAGGCGGCATTCACGCCATCGAAGCGGCCGTGGAGGCGGGATACACGTTTTTTGATCATGCCGATATTTACGGAGATACCACCTGTGAAAGCATTTTTGGCGAGGCACTGACCCGTCATCCGGGTTGGCGGGACCACATGGTGATCGCCACCAAATGTGGGATATGTTTTGAAGATGAACCGACCGTGGGTTTCCCGCATCGATATGACTTTTCATATGACCATATTGTGCAATCCGTGGAAGGTTCGCTTGGGCGCCTGGGCATCGATACCATCGATCTCCTCATGTTGCACCGCCCGGATTTTCTGGCCGACCCCTTGGACATCTGTCGGGCGTTTACGGAATTGAGGGAGGCAGGCAAGGTGCGGGAATTTGGAGTGAGCAATTTCCGTCCGTCCCTGCTGTCCATGGTGCATAGCGCCCTTCCTTTTTCATTGTTGGTGAATCAAGTGCAGATCCACCCATTGTTTTTGGATTGCTTCACCGATGGCACCCTCGACCAATGTCTGGAAAAGACGATCACGCCGATGGCATGGAGTCCGCTGGCGCAGGGACGAGTCGCCACCGGTCATCTGCCACAAGGCGCCGCCGCCAACTTTGCCCATCACAGCGAAATTCTTGCCGCGCTCGACAAAGCGGCCTCTGACTACGGCACGGATCGCACCGTCATCGCCCTCGCATGGTTGCTGAAGCACCCCAGTGGCATTGTGCCAGTTGTTGGCAGCGCCAAACCCGACAATATTCGACACGCTGCCAAGGCTCTTGACATCGAGATGGATCGCGAGACGTGGTATCACATTCTTCGCGCCGCGAGGGGGGTAAAACTGCCTTAGTTGTTTCGTTTACACCCTGGGAGACGTTTCTCAAAAAGAGAAATGAAGATCAGCCGGGGCCAAAACATTCATCTCGTCTGGTTCAAGCGGGACTTGCGGGTATTCGATCATGCGGCGTTGTGGGAGGCATGGAAGGCCTCGTGCGAGGATGGCGGATGTGTCCTTCCCCTCTACATCCTTCAGGACGGGGTCCTTCGTGCTCCGGATTCCGACGAGCGGCATTGGGAGTTTATCCGGGAATCCCTGAATGAGCTCCGGCAACGGCTCAGCGATCTTGGGGCCCCGTTGGTTGTGAGGCGCGGTCGGCCCGTGGACGTGCTCAACGATCTGCACCAGCGCCACAAGTTATCCACAATCAATTCACACGAGGAAACCGGAAACCTGATCACCTATGCCGTTGATCAGTCAGTGGCAATCTGGGCACGTTTTCATCAGATCCCATGGAA
>JBGTAR010000246.1:0-2410 GCA_041749815.1 Terrimicrobiaceae bacterium | reverse complement strand
CATGTTGGGAGCACTGGGGAGGACCGTTCTCATTTCCCAGCATGCCGAGTTTTTCCGGTTGGCCAACTATCTGAGACTTTACAGCGACCGTCCGATTGGCCTTCCGCTGGGCGTGCCGGCGTTGGCAGAGATCTTTCAGCCCGATTATTACGCTGACCTGGAAGGCGGGATCCTGGAATCCTTGGGGCGGCTCTTCAAACAAAATGTGAGCCTTTACGTTTATCCCCTGCTCAAACCGGATGGAACGATCGTCACCGCAGAAAATTTTGAAGTTCCCTCCACCATTCGTCATCTCTATGCCCATTTGCTCGAAAACGGATTCATCCGTCCCATGCAAAACACACGTCCCGAATTCCTTTCCATCCGGTCCAAGGATGTGTTGGCAAAAATTAGGGCCGGGGATGTGAGTTGGCGGGACATGGTGCCCACAGAAGTGGCAGCCATTATCAACGATCGCGGGTTGTTCAAGAGGGAACAGCCGGAGGGAGTCCCCCCGCTGGAAATTGCGGCTCTGGCGTGATGCGGATCAGGCCCAGGTGACTTTTCCCTTGGGCTCGCGGATGACGATATTTTTCAGGAATTCGACGCCTTTGACGAGGCCCTCGGCGGGGGTCATGAGGCTGTCTTCATGTTCCATGGAGAGGGTGCCGTCATATCCGCACAACCGCAACGTGCTCACAAAGTCGCGCCAGAAATCTTCGCCATGACCATATCCCACCGTGCGGAAAATCCAGGCCCGGTTTTTTTCATCACCGTAGTGTTTGGTGTCGAGGTAGCCATTGATGTCGGCATTGACCGGGTAGAGTCCGGTGTCTTTGGCGTGAACGTGGTGAATGGCGCCTTCGAGGGCACGCACGGCTTTGATGGGATCAATGCCCTGCCAAAAAAAGTGGCTGGGGTCAAAGTTGGCACCGATGGTGGAGCCGCAGGCTTTTCGGATTTTGAGGAGGGTTTCAGGATTGTAAACGAGAAATCCGGGGTGGGCTTCAAAGGCAATTTTGATGCCATGGTCTTTGGCGAAAGCCGCCTGTTTTTTCCAGTAGGGAATCGCAATTTTGTTCCATTGCCAGTCGAGGACTTTGAGAAAATCGGGTGGCCACGGGCAGGTGACCCAATTGGGGGCTTTTGCTCCGGCATGGTCCCCGGGACAGCCCGAAAAGGTTGTTACCACGGGCACACCGATTTTTGAAGCGAGCTTCACCGAATCCACAAAGACCTTGTGGTGGGCGGCGGCGATTTTTTTGTCAGGGTGCAGGGGGTTTCCATGACAGGACAACGAACTGAGTGTCAGCCCGGAATCGGCAACCGTCTTGTTGAACGTGTCGAGTTTGGTTTTGTTTGCCAGCAGGTCGGCGGGTTTGCAGTGCGCGTCCCCGGGATAGGCTCCTGTTCCGAGTTCGGCGGTTTCACAGCCTAGGTCGGAAATGGTTTGAAGGGCTTTTTTGAGGGGCAGGTTACTGAGGATTGCGGAAAAAACTCCAACTTTCACAAACCGTTAATGACGTCGAGAATTTCCAATGCACGCACCGTTTATCACCTGTGATGTAAACTTGGTGAGGCATGTGGTCACTCTGAAGCGAGATGGCGAGACTCTTGTGCCAAGGTTACGGAGAACACGAGAATCGACTTCCGGGGTGTGGAAAAAAGTCGGCGGGCAAGGGACTGCCCAGCCCTACCCATGGTATAGAAGCTGTCGCACGCGCGGAGCGTCCACTGAGTTGGTAGGGACGCCGGTCTCTCGGCGTCCGTCGCATGAAGCGGGAGAAGTCGGCTGGCAAGGGATCTGACGCGCCCTTAAAAAGCAGTAAAAAACGTCGAGACGTTACCCTCTTGGATTCAGCCTGTTCTCGAACGTGGGCTCGTGTTTCCGGAAACTCAGAACCAACCACGGACACCATTCCGGCGCGTATGGTCTGGAGGCTTTAAATCCGGGGCAAATTCATTGGGCGCTCCGACTTCATGCGTCCCTTCCTTGCGAGGGTGGAGTGATCAGACGGAAATCCGTCCTCAACCGCCGACAAACTCCGCCGAGTAGGTGTCAAATTTTTGCACCGAACCGACTTTGGGAGTTTGTTTCAGATCCCAGACCTGATTGCCAACGAGGCCATTGGTTTTGGTGTCATAAACCATCACCGCAGCTTTGCCCTCATTGTTGCTTTCCTTTTCCGTTTTCACGGCGATGTAGCGGGGTTGTTTGGCGGACTTTTTCTTGGCCGTGGAGCCCGAGGAGGCTGCTTTTTTGGCGGCGAGTTTTTCGGCTTCCGCGCGCTTGGCCATATAAATGCGGGCGCGCTGTTCGGCGATTTTGCGCTGGCGCTCGCTGGCCTGGTGTTTGGCAATCACATAGGCCCCGCCCGCAGCCAATGCGGCAGCACCAAGAGTCACGGGGATGGCGACACTTGAATCCACC